>JBIPMC010000272.1:0-3257 GCA_044369345.1 Terrimicrobiaceae bacterium | reverse complement strand
ATCTTCGACACCCTCAACGCCAAGGCCGCCCTCTTCGCCATCCGCCGGTTTTTTGAGAGGACCGGAAAAAACTTGCCCGTCATGGTCTCGGGCACGATCACCGACCTCAGCGGCCGCACCCTCACGGGCCAAACCGTCGAAGCGTTTCTCAATTCCATCGCCCACTTTCCGCTCGTTTCCATCGGCCTGAACTGCGCGCTCGGCCCGAACGAAATGCGCCCCTACATCGAGGAACTTTCGAACATTTCGCCGTTCTTCGTCAGCGCCTATCCGAATGCCGGCCTACCCGATCCGCTCTCGCCCACCGGCTTTCCAGAAACTCCCGAATCACTCGCCCCTCAACTCCGCGAATGGGCCGAGCAGGGTTGGCTCAACATCATCGGTGGTTGCTGCGGCACCACACCGGGCCACATCAAAGCGATGGCTGACGCCGTGCGCGACCTCCCGCCACGCAAAATCCCCGCCCGCACCACTACGCTGCGCCTCAGCGGGCTTGAGCCCTTCACCGCGCGACCTGAGATTCCCTTCATCAACATCGGCGAGCGAGCAAATGTCGCTGGCTCCAAGATTTTCAAAAAACTCATCCTCGCGGAGGACTACACCGGCGCGCTCTCCGTCGCCCGCCAGCAAGTCGAAGCCGGCGCCCAGATCATCGATGTGAATATGGACGACGGCATGCTCGACGGTGCCGCCGCGATGACCAAGTTTCTCAACCTCGTTGCCGCCGAGCCCGACATTTCGAAGGTTCCGATTATGATCGACTCCTCGAAATGGGAGGTTCTCGAAGCCGGCCTGCGCTGCGTTCAGGGCAAGTGCGTCGTCAATTCGATCAGCCTCAAGGAAGGCCCTGAGAAATTCAAAGAGCAAGCCCGCCTCATCCGCGCCTATGGGGCCGCCGCGATTGTCATGGCCTTCGACGAGCAAGGCCAGGCCGACTCCTTCGCGCGTAAAACCGAAATCTGCGAACGCGCCTACCGCATCCTCGTCGATGAAGTCGGATTCCCGCCGGAAGACATCATTTTCGACCCGAACATCCTTACCGTCGGCACTGGCATCGAGGAGCACAACGAATATGCGAAGGCCTTCATCGACGCCACGCGTTGGATCAAGGAAAACCTCCCCCACGCCCGCGTGAGCGGCGGCGTGAGCAACATCTCGTTCTCCTTCCAAGGCAACAATCCCGTCCGCGAAGCCATACACGCCGCATTCCTCTACCATGCGATCAAAGCCGGGCTCGACATGGGCATCGTCAACGCCGGCCAGCTCGCCATCTACGAGGAAGTTCCGAAAGACCTGCTCGCCCTCATCGAGGATGTGCTCTTCAACCGCAGCCCCGACGCCACCGAGCGCCTCGTCGCCTTCGCCCAAGGCTTCAAATCCGAAAAATCCGGCTCCAGCGGCCCAACCCAAGACCTCGCCTGGCGCGACGAGCCGGTGGAGAAACGCCTCGCCCACTCGCTCATCAAAGGCATCGCCGACTTTGTCGAGGCAGACACCGAGGAAGCCCTGAAAAAATACGGCAAGCCGCTCAGCGTCATCGAAGGTCCGCTCATGGACGGCATGAAAATCGTTGGCGACCTCTTCGGCGCGGGAAAAATGTTCCTGCCCCAAGTCGTGAAAAGCGCGCGTGTGATGAAAAAATCCGTTGCCTGGCTCACTCCGCTCATGGAAGCCGAGCGCGCTGCCAATCCCGATGCCCGTACCCAAGGTCGCATCCTCATGGCCACAGTGAAAGGGGATGTCCACGACATCGGTAAGAACATCGTCGGCGTCGTTCTCGCCTGCAACAACTACGAGGTCATCGACATCGGCGTGATGGTTCCCTGCGAGAAAATCCTCGCCACCGCAAAGGAGAAACGTTGCGACATTATCGGCCTCTCCGGCCTCATCACGCCTTCGCTCGACGAGATGATCCATGTCGCGAAGGAAATGGAGCGCCAAGGTTTCAAAGTCCCGCTCATGATCGGCGGCGCCACCACCAGCCGCGCCCACACCGCCGTGAAAATGGCCCACTACTACAGCGGCGGAGTCGTCCATGTCCTTGACGCATCCCGCTCCGTCAATGTCGCCAGCGCGTTGCTGAATCCCGAGCAAAAACCGGAATTTCTCGCCCAGCTCGCCGACGATTACGAAAGGCTCCGCACCGAGCACGCCAGCCGCCAAACCACCAAAGCGATGCTCCCCCTCGCCGAAGCCATCGCCAACGCACCGAAACTTTCACACGAAGAAATCGCCACCCCCGCGCAAACCGGCGTGGTTGTTTTCGAATCGGGCAAAAACATCGCTCTTCAGGACCTGGTTCCCTTCATCGACTGGTCGCCGTTCTTCCACACTTGGGAGCTGCGCGGCCGGTATCCTGCTATTTTCGACGACCCGAATTGCGGTACCGAGGCGAAGAAACTTTTCGACGACGGCCAAGCGCTCCTCGCCGAAATCGTAGCCGCCGACTCGCTTCAACTCCGCGGCGTCTGCGGTCTCTTCCCCGCCAACCGCGAGGGCGAGGACATCGTGGTTTTCACCGACGACACCCGGTCCGAAATCTCCGCGCGCCTCCACTGCCTGCGCCAACAAATGAAAAAGCCCACCGGGCAATTCAACCACTCGCTCGCCGACTTCGTCGCGCCCGCGCCCGCGAAAGATTTTGTCGGAGCGTTCGCCGTCACCTCCGGTCATGGACTCCCCGATCTTGTCAAAAAATTCAAAGCCCAGCACGACGACTATAATGTCATCATGGCCGAGGCCATCGCCGACCGCTTCGCCGAGGCTTTCGCTGAATACATGCACAAGTTTGCCCGCGACCTCTGGGGATTTGGAAAAACCGAAAACCTCACGCCCGAAGAACTCATCCGCGAAAAATACCGCGGCATCCGCCCCGCACCCGGCTACCCCGCCCAGCCCGACCATACCGAGAAAAACGCGATCTGGAAACTTCTCGATGTGGACAACACCGCCGGCATCACGCTCACCGAAAGCCTCGCGATGTTCCCCGGCAGCAGCGTGAGCGGCCTCTACTTCGCCCACCCCGAATCCAAATATTTCGCCGTGGGAAAAATCGAGCGCGACCAACTCGAAGACTACGCCCGCCGCAAGGGAATGAGCGTGGCCGAAGCCGAGAAATGGCTCATGCCGTATCTCAACTACGACCCCGACAGCAACCTCGTCCGCCCCTGCCAAACCGGCGCGGTGGCTTCTGCATGAGTTCTTTGTTCAAGAGACGCTTGACCGGCCCGCTCTCGACAACCGAGCCCTCCGCATTA
>JBIPMC010000271.1:0-3274 GCA_044369345.1 Terrimicrobiaceae bacterium | reverse complement strand
CGCTCCGGTTTCCTCGTCTAGCCCCCCGCCGGGTGCGAAGTATTGCGGTGTCACGAGGCGGTCCTCCTGCTTGCCGGCCCAGCGCGAACGGTACTCCGCCTCCTTCACCGTCAGAACGGTCTGGGCACAAAGTGTCGAGGGGAGGAAAACCAGTGTAAATGAAATCACCAGCCAAAGCTCCAATGGAAGGAGTTTGCGGTTGTTCACAAATGACAAAGCAACCTGGTCAGGGTTATCTCTACATCGCGCCTTGGGAATCTTATTTATTTTAAAAAACATTAGGAATTCCCGGCATGCATGCTTTGGGGGCAGGATGCCGATGCTTTCTTTATTGGGGAGATTAAGCCGAAATTGCCTCTGCTAGTCTATTAAACCTTAGTCAAATGGCTTCCGATTGCTGCCCCGTGATGCCAAGGCGTTCCGACAAAAGAACGAGCTGGGCCAAAGAGTCTGCACGCATTTTTGCCATAACCCGACTGCGGTGGACCTTGATGGTCTGCTCAACCAAGCCGAGTAGTGCGGCGATTTGTTTGTTTGGAAGGCCTTTTACAACATTTTGAAGGACTTCGCGTTCACGGTCTGTCAGAGTTTCAAATCGCTGGCGTATGTTATCGCGTTCTTTTTTGAGCGCCTGCAAGTCCAAGGATTTTTTGAGCGCGGTGTGAATCGTGGAGATGAGATTTTTGTCTTTCACTGGCTTGGTCAAGAAATCCACCGCCCCAGCCTTCATAGCGCGGACACTCATGGGAATATCACCCCGTGCGGTGAGGAAGATAATCGCCAGCGACGATCCTTCTGCAACAAGCTCGCGTTGGAGCTCCATGCCAGTCATTCCAGGCATGGACTCATCCAAAACAATGCAACCAGGCCCTGAAGGTCGGGGCGCTGCTAGAAAATCAGCCGCGCTTTGATGACAGGTCACTTGGAAACCCTCGGCCTTCAGGAGTCGGCGTAGGGCTTTGAGAAGGTCGGCTTCGTCATCAATAAGGATAACATTTTGGGATGGAGTCATGGTGAGTCAGGGCGGAGCGGGATGTGGAAATGGAAACAGGCACCACGCCCTTTATTGTTCTCGGCCCAAAGTCTGCCTCCGTGGGCTTGAATAATCGTGTTGCAAATTTTCAAGCCCAAGCCGAGTCCATTGGGCTTGGTGGTGTGGAAAGCCTCGAAAATCCAATCCGCCGATTCAGGAAGTCCGCATCCGTTGTCGCGCACGGAAAAGCGAATCCCATTCGCTTCAGAAACGCAGGAGAGAACAAGGGATTTTCCCCTCGTGCCATTTTCGTGCATGGCCTCAAGAGCATTTTTCATCAAGTTAATGAGGACTTGCTCAACTGGTATCCGGTCCGCCATGAGCGTTGGGAGGCGTTTTGGAATTTTTCTGGAAACAATGGCTCCTGAGGAGTGTATCTCGGTTTTAAGAATCTGAAGCACGCTGTTGAGGAGTTCGGTTGGCGATACGATCGCGAGGTCCGGTTGGCCCCGGTTAAGAATTGAGCGGAGGCGGCGAATGACATCCGCCGCGCGGATATCAGCGGTGACGATATCTTTAAGGATTTCGCGAAGCTCATTGTGGTTGGGTGTTTCTCTTTCGAGTTGTCGCTGGGCCGCCTCGGCGTTGCTAAGAATGATCGCGAGAGGTTGGTTGATCTCGTGGGCGAGGGAGCTGGAGAGTTCGCTCATCGAGGCGATTTGTGACACGCGAGCGAGTCTTTCTTTTTGTAAATCGAGTTCGAGGCTCAAAGCATGCTCCGCACTGACATCGATGCCGACCCCGATCAAATGGGGCTCCTCGCCGATCTCAATTCGAACAGTGCTAAAGAAATGTCTCGTGGCTGATCCATTCGGGTGCAGAAGGTCGAGTTCAAAATTCGCCGATCCCTCGGCAAAAGTTTTTTCGAGAAATTCGCCCAGGGCGTGTTGGTCATCACTGCGAAAAAAGTCGTGGATTTTGGTAGGCACAACTTCCGAGGGGTTCGCAGGTCGTTTGTTCCATCTCAAAATCGTTCCATCTCGTGATTGCAAATAAAGAAGCCCAGGAGCGCCTTGAAAAATCGAGTCCGTTAGCTTGCGCTCGCGGCGAAGGTCGATTTCGCGCTGTTGAAGATTATCAGCCAATCGGGTTGCCCTCAGCATGTCCTCACTGAGTTCGAAGGCCATCACACCGACGATTCCGAGGAAGAAGAGACTCGCCATGATTGGCACCTCGATGACTCCCCAGAGTACGAGCATCGTTTGCAATGAGAGAGCTAAAACGAAAAAAACGCTGCTCGTTCCGACTCGCAGCGCGCGATTGTAGGCTCCTGCGCTATAGGCCTTCCAACTGGTGTCCACGAGGCAGGCAGCAAGAACCAGCAAGCTGACTTGGCCGACAAGCATAAGGGGGTTTGGAACGCCCTCCACGACTGTGACAGGCTTGCCGAGAAAAATGATGCGGCTGAGCCCTTCGATGGATGAGTAGTAGGCATTGGGACTAACGAGCAGGTTCAGCAAAAGAGCAAATGTGCGAAGACCGATGACCGTGAGTTCAAGCCACATCCTGCCCGCTCGTAGGTAGAAATGCATGAAACCCAGCAGGGCGAGTGTCACCCCCCAGCGGAAAATATTATACCACTGCAGAATCGGGCCGAGTTGATCGACATTTACGACCCGCATCATCGCCAACTCGCAGCCAGCCATTCCGGCCGTGCAGGCCGCCATTAGGCAGAACATGAGGCTCGCCAAGGCGGCGCGGTTCCGCATCCACACAAAAAAATGAATCGCAGCCAGCATGAGCGAAGCCGAGGTCGCGCCAGTCCAAACGATCACCACCCAGTCCATTCGCATTCCTCCTTCCAAGAAATTCGCGCTGGGAATTGAGAAATAAGGGCCACCAATGAGAAATAGCTTCCGCAGAGGAAATCAATCAAGCTCCGTGGATCATGGGGCTCTTCAAAAGCTCGTCGAAGCGGGTGGAGCAGTTTGCGTAGGCTGGATATCGAGCATTGTTTTCGCGCGGTTTGTAACGCCAGTGTTTGTATGGCCAAAGCCAACATTCAGGATGGGTGTGAATGCCGGACTCGAGTGCATTCCAGCATTTTTGGACTAGCGGGCTCGGGGCGGCGTCGGGCGGGCATTCAATGGGGGGGTGGTGGATTATTCGGTAGCGACCGTCGGGGAGTGGGCGGCATTCCACGGGGACAATGGCCGCCCCAGTGCGCTGGGCTAGTGCGACATGGGCGGGAGTGACGCTGGCGATCAGGCCGCCAAATGTGTTGATCGGCACGGAGCCCTC
>JBIPMC010000497.1:0-3279 GCA_044369345.1 Terrimicrobiaceae bacterium | reverse complement strand
ATCTAGTTCGACATCCCCCAAGTCCGTGTCGATCTTGACTTCTACCCCAGGGCCCTCAAAAAGGCCTCCGCAGCGAAAAGGCCCGCATGGCCGCCATGGCCGAAATGTATGTCCAAGGCGTCTCCACCCGCAAAGTCAGCGCCATCGTCGAGAAACTCTGCGGCCACGCCGTCAGCTCCTCCCAAGTCAGCAAATGCACTGCCCAACTCTGCGCCGAACTCCAAGCTTGGCGTCAACGCCCACTACGAAAAAATCCGCCACGGCGGCCAGGTCCTTGACTGCGCCGTCCTCATCGCCATCGGTATCAACACAAAAGGCAAACGCTCCATCCTCATCGTCAGCGACGCCACGACGGTCTCTTCGCCGCACGCGCCGCCGTCTTTCCCCCCCCCCTCCTACGCCTCGTCTCCGCCATCCTCTGAGAAATCGACGAAGACTGGCTCTCCTCAGAAATGTTACCTCAACATGAATCTAACTGACCCAGCCCAAATCCAGATTTTACAGAAAATTTGATCGTGCTGACAAGGGATTTTACTATAATACGCCCTCGCGAAACTCAAATGAAATATCATGGAAGGCGTAATCTATCTTCATTAAGGCCTCAATAGTGGGTTTCTAAATGTAACATGCAGCCCCAATGGGCGCCTTTAAATTAGGGTATCTGCTTCCATAGCCGGATCCACCAGCCGAGCCAGATAAGATCAAACTATCATATTGACTGCCCCTTTTAGCGACCCTTTTAGTTTTTGGAATAAGGTCTAAAAGATAATTTTTTTAAAATTTCACTTGCTGCACTTTCAAGAAAAACTGTTTTTATACCTTCTTCAAACCCGATATGCACCACCTTGTTTTCTTTGCCGTGTTTCTTGCCGTGCTGGCCAGCGATGCTTCCGCCCAAAAACTTCGTGTTGTCACAAGAGATATCGAGCCATTTTCATTTGAGCAGGACGGGCGCCGAAAGGGCTTTGCCATTGAGTTATGGGACAATGTCGCGCGTGAGCTGAAGCTGGAATACGACATAAAACTAGTCGGAAGCGCGAAGGATATGGTCGCGGAACTGGACGATAAAGCCGCCGATGTCGCCGTGGGAGCCCTCAGCATCACGGCGGAAAGGGAAGAAAAAATTGATTTCTCGCAGCCGTTCTACGAATCAGGCCTGCAAATCGTGGTTTCCAAAAAAGCTGGAGGACTTGCAGACCCGATTATCTCAATCATTCAGAAACTCGTTAGTTGGGAACTTCTGGTCGGCCTCGCAGCCGCCATGGTCATTATGTTCATCATTTCCCACCTTGTTTGGGTTTACGAACACCCCGTCAACGAGGAAATGTGGCCGCGATCCTACTTGGCTGGCATCGGGGAATCATTCTGGTGGACGCTGAGCATCTTTTTAGTCGGTGGTGCGGATAACAAGGGTCCGATCGGGTTAGGCGGTCGCATCTTGGCCACGATCTGGATGCTCGCTAGTGTGATTGCAGTGTCCCTTTTAACGGCGTCCCTTAGCGCAGTCTTGACAGTGAGTTCACTGACTGGCGACATCAACGGACCAAACGATCTTCCGGGCCGCGAGGTCGCCACAGTTGGTGGCAGCACCTCTGAAGGATTTCTTCGGAACTTGAGCGCGAATGGCGGAGCCAAAGTCAAATTGACTGTCCTTGCGGACATACCAGCCTGTCTTAACGAACTCAAGCACGGCAGCGTCCAGGCTGTTGTTTTTGATGCACCGGTCCTCCGGTACTATGTCAACAAATTAGGCTCCGAAGATTTTGTGCTTACGGGCCCCCTTTTTGAGCGAGGCAACTATGGTTTCGGACTTCAGCAGGATAGCCGTATGCGCGAACAGATCAACCTTGTTCTCCTGAAGCTTAACGAGAACGGTGTAACAGACGACCTCAAGAAAAAGTGGTTTGGCGACATAAAGTAGATCGTTCAAATCGTATTTGTACTTCGCTGCTCATATTGTTCCAAAAAAGATTTCGCCTTTTATATTTTAAACTCTTACGAATTTTCCAATTGCGAATTCGCGATGGCGCGAACATTTCTTGGATCGCAAAAATTGGAGCCGGCCAACATTTCCTGATTGACGAATTGAATGAAAAACGAAATCAATCACTTTTTATGAAAAATCTTCCTCTGGCCATCATAACTGCTTTGGTTGTGTTCCTGCATTCCGCTGCCGCCGAAACTTCGGCTCCGCCCTCTGTTGGAAAAAAAAATGCACCTGAGTTGTTGAAAAGTGCTAGGGAATCTTTGGCCTACACGACTAAAGCTGCGCGCAATGCCGGTGAAAAATTGTCGGCAAAAAACGCCGCAGCAAAGCCGTTTCTGAATTCACTCAAAAAAATCAACGCCTCTTTGGATCAGGCTGATGCTAGCTTGAAAGATAAAAAACCCGATTTTTTCAAAGCCATCGATTCCGCCCGTTCTGCTGTGACTGAAATGCAGGTCACCTGGGAACTGACGGGCTCAGATGACAAAAATGTTATTGCCGGTGCAAAAAAACTTGGCGGCGATATCGTGGCGCTACACGAAAACTTCTCGCCTCTGGCCGCCAGACGGAGCAAAGGGGGGGAACTCTCTGCCACTGAGAAGCAGAAGTTAGGCAAGATCAAAGCTGAACAAAAAGAGCTAGGAAAAAAACTCGAGGCGCTTGTCACTAAACACAAATCTGATCGCGCTCTTGTTGCTGGAATCAAGAAAATCCGTCAAAAGTCGCTACTAATCGCCCGTTCGGGAGACACCGTTGATGCATTTGTAGACGCCCTCGACATGCTATCTTCGATTCTCGGTATGTTCTCTGGATATTCCTATTACCTCCCGCCATCGCAACGCACCGAGTGGGTAACCATCTGTGCCGTTCCGGCTAGACCAGCTTACAGGGAATTCTATTCTAGTTATTCTTATGACTGGAGCTACATGGAATCCTCGGTGGATATATACGATTCGGAAAGCATTGAAGTCACCTCCGAAGAAGTGACATCAGAGGAAAGCTACTTGGAGGAGACTGATTTTAATATGTCTGAGCATGAGGAGGAAGAGGTTGCTGACGAAAGCGATGAAATCCCCGAGGAAGATATAGCCGAAAATGACCTGGAATCGGAACAAGAAGAAGTCGCTGATGACCAAGAGCAAAATGAAATGGCGGATCAGGATGCAGACGAAGGCGGCGATGAAGGTGGCGGCGATGAAGGTGGCGGCGATGAAGGTGGCGGCGATGAAGGTGGCGGCGATGAAGGTGGCGGCGATGAAGGTGGCGGCGATGAAGGTGGCGGCGATGAAGGT
>JBIPMC010000270.1:0-3289 GCA_044369345.1 Terrimicrobiaceae bacterium | reverse complement strand
CACCCGGCATCACAGCGACACGATCATCGTCGGCCGCGATCCGGAGATCCAACTCCCGCGCCCGCCGAAGCTCATGGAGTTGTTCCTCGGGCTATTCGCCGTTGGAGTTTACCGTGGCTACTTCCCAAGCGTGTTCCGCCACGCCGCTGGCATCATCACGCCAGACGAGAAGACCTTCATTCCAACGACGGAGTTTTCAAAAATCACGCGCAATGCCCGGATCATCCTGGCGATTTACGCCGCGACCATCGCCCTGTCGGTTGCCATCCAAAGTTGGGTTCCTATTTTCCTCATCATCCTTCCGCACTTTTTCGGCACCTGGCTGATGATCGTCCACAACACCTCCCAGCACGCCGGCCTCGCTGAGAATGTCCTCGATCACCGTCTCAACTGCCGCACCGTTTACATGAACCCCATCAGCCGGTTCATCTACTGGAATATGAACTACCATGTGGAGCACCACATGTTCCCGCTGGTGCCATTCCACTCGCTCTACAAACTCCACGCGCTGATCAAGGACGATTGCCCGCCGCCATATCCATCGATCCTCTCGGCCTGGCGCGAGATTTTGCCGACGCTCATCCGTCAGAAAAAAGACCCGACCTACCATGTGAAACGCGTCCTCCCGGCCCCGAAAGAGCGTCCGGTGGAAGGGCTCGTCTCAGGCGATGCCAAGCCCGACGCCGAAGGCTGGGTGGAGGTTTGCGCCCAAGCTGATCTCGGCAAGGAGGATGTGCTCCGCTTTGACCACGGCCGGAAAACTTTCGCCCTCATCCGCGATGCGGAAGGCCGCCTCTACGCGACCGATGGCATTTGCACACACGGCAACAACCACCTCGCCGAGGGCCTCGTGAAAGGCGGCATCATCGAATGCCCGAAGCACAACGGCCGCTTCAACCTCGCCGATGGCTCACCCGCCCGCGCCCCGATCTGCCGTGGCCTCGCCACCTACCCGATCGAGGTTCGGAATAACCGGATTTATCTTAATGTGAACAAACCCGGCGGCGCCGGTGCGCGCGAGCAAAAGAGCCGCATGCTCCGCGTCGTCAGCTCCGCCAATGTCTCGACCTTCATCCGCGAGATCGTGCTGGAGCCAGTCGATGGTCCCCTCGCCTACGAACCCGGCGACTACCTGCAATTTGCCATCCCAGCCTACGGCGAAATCGCCTACAGTTCGTTCGATGTCCCCGAGCCCTACGCGGAAGTCTGGCGGCGGCACGGGATCTTCGACCTCGTGGCCAAAAACCCCGATGACGCGAAGCGCAACAACTACTCGATCGCCAGCCACTCGGGCGAAGGCACGATCCGTCTGAATGTCCGCATCGCCACGCCACCTCCCGGCCAGGAATGCCCGACCGGCACCGGCTCGAGCTACATGTGGTCGCTGAAACCCGGCGACACGGTCGATGTCATCGGGCCGTTCGGTGATTTCCACATCAAGCCGACCCGCAAGGAAATGGTCTACATCGGCGGCGGCGCGGGCATGGCTCCGTTGCGCGCCCACCTGACGCACCTGCTCGAAGTCGAGAAATCCGCGCGCCGGATTTCCTTCTGGTATGGCGCTCGCTCGCGGCAGGAGTTGTTCTACACCGAACTCTTCGAAAACCTCGCGGCCACGCACCAGAACTTCTCGTTCCACACCGCGCTGTCGTCGCCGCTCGACGAGGACAAATGGACCGGCCACACCGGCTTCATCCACGAAGTCGTCCTCGCCAAGGCCCTCGAAAACCATCCGCAAATCGCCGGGGTCGAATTCTACCTCTGCGGACCGCCGATGATGATCAAGGCCTGCACAAAAATGCTCGCCGACCTCGGCGTGCCGCCTGCCCACATCTCCTACGACGAATTCTAAAAACGAAAGCCCCGCCATGCCCACCGCACCGACCCTAAAAATCCACATCAACTACTGGTCGCTCCTCCACGAGGGCGACCCAACCACCGAGGAGGGCCTGCGCACCCATTTGTCGCTGGTCCGTGACGCCGGCTTCCAAGGCTACTGTGGGACGCCCGATTTCCCGAAAATCAAGGAATTGATTAAGGAATACGGTTTGCGGTTCGGCGGGGCGTTCGACGCCGGACGGGTCGAGCAATTCGCCCCCAAGATCGCCGCCCTCATGGCCATCGACAACGGCCCGATCAATTGCCAACTCGCCGACCATGACACGCCGACCGACGAGGCTGTCGCCTTGACGATTGCGTTGATGGCGGAGGCGAAAAAACAGAACGCTCTGGTCCACCTCGAAGTCCACCGCGACACCTGCACCGAGACCCCTGAAAAAGCCGCCGCCATCGTGGCTGGCGTTCTCAAGGCCACCGGCGAGGCGCCCCGCATGAACTACGACTTCTCGCACCCGGCCATCGTCAAGCACCTCCTGCCCGAAAACTACATCTCGCGCCTTTTTGATGAGACCAACATCCCAGTCTTCCAGCAGGCCACCCTCTGGCACATGCGCCCCTTCAACGGCCACCACTGCATGATCCCGATCACGGACGGCAAAGGCAACTTTTCGCCCGAATACTCGGACTGCCGACCTTTCATCCGTCAGGCCCTCAAACACTGGCTCGCGGGACCGCGCCCGAACAACGAACTCTGGGTCGTGCCCGAGCAAGGCACCACCATCGGCTACAACCTGAGTTGCTTCCCGAACATCTGGGAGGACACGGTCGTCCTCGGCAACGACATCAAAAAAATCTGGAACGAACTCCTCGCCGAATAGCGCCCTTCGCTCTCCGACTCCGGAAAAGTTCCTTAAGCAAAAACGAACGGCATCTTTTGAAATTCGTAATTATCGAATTCACGCACACCTGTCAGTTTGAGCGCTCATTTCCCATTCCTCATTTCAATTTTTCCTGAACAACTATGAAAAAAACGACACTAGCCCTCGCCATCGGAGCCCTCGCCGCCAGCCATGCCGGTCTCGCGGAGACCACCATCGCCCCGACGGTCTCGCCCATCACCGAGACGCCCACTTTTTTGAAGCAAGACAAGCCCACCGAGGCTCCGGCACCCACTCCGGCACCCGAGGATTTCCCGCGCGAGACTAAGGAACAGCGCGATGCCCGCATGGCTTGGTGGCGCGACGCCCGCTTCGGCATGTTCATCCACTGGGGCGTCTACGCCCGCTTGGGCGGAATTTACGACGGCAAGGAAATCCCGAGTCTCGGCGAGCAAATCATGGGCAAGGCCGAAATCCCCGTCGCCAAATACAAGGAACTCGCCAAGGAGTTCAACCCCGTCAAATACAACCCCGAGGACTGGGTGCTCATGGCCAAAAAGGCGGGTATGAAA
>JBIPMC010000269.1:0-3293 GCA_044369345.1 Terrimicrobiaceae bacterium | reverse complement strand
ATTGGCGCCAATGTTTTCCTCATGCACAGCGTTCCCGCCGGCTCGCTCGTAGTTTACGAAGAGAAACAACTGCGTATCCTAGAGAAATCCAAACCGGCCACCGAACTCGAATGGTGTATCTAGACCACAATGCAACGACTCCGCTCGCACCTGAAGCGCGCGAGGCGATGTTGCCGTATCTCGAAGGAGAATTTGGCAACCCCTCGTCGATTCACGCGGCTGGTCGGCGTGC
Source organism: Terrimicrobiaceae bacterium (assembly GCA_044369345.1). Classification (GTDB taxonomy): domain Bacteria; phylum Verrucomicrobiota; class Verrucomicrobiia; order Chthoniobacterales; family Terrimicrobiaceae; genus UBA967. The sequence continues at coordinate 3,061 of JBIPMC010000269.1, read as the reverse complement.
CCGCGCGGCGGTGGATGATGCGCGCGACCGGCTTGCGGCGATTCTCGGAGCGCGGCCGCACGAAATCATTTTCACTGGTGGCGGCACCGAGTCCTGCAACCTCGCCGTGATGGGTCTGGCACGCGCGCAGTCGGCGAAAGGAAAACACCTCATCATTTCGGCGATCGAGCATCACGCGGTGCTCCACGCCGCCGAGCATTTGGCAAAATACGAGGGTTTTGAGGTTTCGATTTTGCCTGTGGATGCCACGGGAGTCGTCGATCCTCAAAATCTCGTCGCGCTGCTCCGCCCAGACACGGTGCTCGTCTCGGTGATGCATGCTAACAACGAAACCGGAGCGATCCAGCCGATCGAGCAACTCGCCGAACTCTGCGCTATGCGCGGGGTGTTTTTCCATACGGATGCGATTCAGTCGTTCGGAAAACTCCCGCTCTCGGTGAAAATGCCCGGCCTCACCGCACTTTCAGTGACTGCCCACAAATTCTACGGTCCTAAAGGCGTCGGCGCGCTGTGGCTTTCTGCTGGGATTTCCATCGAGCCGACCGCGTTCGGTGGGGCTCACGAAAATTCCCGTCGTCCTGGCACGGAAAATGTCGCCGCCATTGCGGGCCTTGCCGCCGCCGCTGAATACGCCACCGCGCAGGCCGCCTTTCAATCTGCGTGGCTCGAACCTCTCCGCGAGCGTCTCTGGAACTCGATCCACGCATTCTGCCCGAGCGCTATTCGCAACGGCGACCCCGCCCGCTCGCTGGCGAACACGCTGAATGTCAGCTTCCCCGGCGCGGACGGCGAATCGCTTTTGATGGGGCTCGATCTGGAGGGCGTCTGTGTGTCCAGCGGCTCCGCCTGCATGGTCGGCTCGATCCAACCCTCGCATGTTTTGCTCGCGATGGGGGTTGAGCCATCGACCGCGCTGGCCACGGTTCGATTTTCGATGGGGCACGGCACTTCGGAGGCGGACATCGACCGCGCTGCCTCCGCCGTGGCCCGCGTGCTGCAACTTCAACCCGCCATTTCCGCATGAAATACCAGCAGCTTCTCATCGATTTTGGCCGTTCTGTCATGCGTCGCGTCCGGGCCAAGCCCGATGACCTCGCCAAGCCGCCCCGTAAATCTCGCCTGCGCCAAGATCCGCTCCTCGAAGATTTCGCAAACCAACTTCTCAAAGCCGCCGGTTGCCGTCGTTTGCAAGTGCGCGTTTTTTGGAATCCCGCCCTCCGCACCACTGCCGGCATGGCGATGTGGACAGACCGCATGGTGGTTCTCAATCCCAAGCTCGTCGAAGTTTCCGCCGCCGAGGTGCAGCGCACGCTCAGGCATGAACTTGCCCACCTCCTTGCACAGCACCGAGTCGGCCGCCGCCGCATAGAAGCCCATGGCGAGGAATGGCGCGAAGCCTGTGCCGATCTGGGCATCCCGCACGAATCCCGCTGCCACGAACTCCCCTTCAAGCGCCGCCGCGTCGCGCGTAAATTTTTCTACGCCTGCCCGGAATGCTCCACGGTTATGGCCCGAGTGAAGCCCCTCCGCCACGCTGCCGCCTGCATCAAATGCTGCCGCAAGCACAATGGGGGGAAATACCACGCCAGCTTCCGCTTCCGTCCTATCGAGCGTCCGGACACAATCGCGGCGTGAACTTTTTCCAAACCGTCATTTTTTTGCTCGTCGCGCTCGCTTGCGCGTCTTGCGAAAAAAACGATCCCTCGCTTGTGCAGGGCTACATCGAGGGCGAATTCGTGCATGTCGCCTCGCCCTTCGGCGGGCGCTTGCAAGACCTTGCCGTCGAGCGCGGGCAGGAGATCGAAAAAGGGGCACTGCTTTTTGCATTGGAGGATACCGCCGAGCGGGCGGCCGTTGATGAGGCCCAGCGCCGTGTCGAACAAGCCCGTGCGGAATTGGAGGATGCCAAGACTGGGCAGCGACCGAGTGAAATCCAAACCCTCGAAGCCCAACTTGGCGAGATGCGTGCCGCCTTGGCTCTGGCCGAAATCGAATTCGACCGGCAGAAAAAACTCCTCGCCACCAATGTCACCTCGCAACGCGACCTCGACCTCGCGCGCGCGGCGCGCGACGAAAACAAACAACGCGTCGCCCAGCTCGAATCCACGCTCATAACCGCCCAGCTCGGCTCCCGCGCCGACCAAATACGCGCTGCCGAGCAAAACCTCCTCGCCCAGCAAGCCTCTCTGCAAGGCGCCGAGTGGAACCTTTCGCAGAAAAAACAATTCGCCCAGCAGTCGGCGCTTGTGTCAGACACGCTCTACCGCCAAGGCGATTGGGTCGATTCCGCGAAGCCGGTTGTTGTCCTGCTCCCGCCCGGAAATGTGAAAGTCCGCGTGTTTGTTGCCCAGCAACTCCTCGGTCGAATCCAAAACGGCAGCGCCGCCGAGGTTTTAGTGGATGGCGTGGAGAAGCCGTTTCCCGCGAAGGTGACCTACATTTCTCCCCGCGCGGAGTTCACGCCGCCCGTCATTTTCAGCCAGTCGATGCGCGAGAAATTCGCCTTTCTCGTCGAGTTGTCCGTCGATCCCGAAACGGCAAAAAAACTCCACCCCGGCCAACCGGTTGATGTCCGTCTCACCCTCTGATTCCGCCGCCAGTTGGGCGATCGATGTGCGCGGTATGACCAAGCGCTTCGACGGTCGCACGGTCGTTAACCAGATCAACCTTCGCGTCCGCGAGGGTCAGATCTACGGATTCCTCGGCCCCAACGGCAGCGGCAAGACGACCTTCATTCGGATGCTTTGCGGTCTGCTCCGCGCCGATGGAGGGGAGGGGACTTGCCTGGGATTTGATGTGATCCGCGAAAGCGCCGCGATCAAACGCCAGGTCGGCTACATGACCCAGCGCTTCAGTTTTTACGAGGACCTCACGATTGAGGAAAATCTCGCCTTTGTCGCCCGCGTCTATGGCGTTCCCGATCCCAAAAAAGCCTTCGCTGAAGGCCTCGAACATCTGGGCCTCGCGCATCGAAAAAAGCAACTCGCCGGCCAACTCTCCGGCGGCTGGAAGCAGCGAATGGCCCTCGCGGCCTGCCTCCTTCACAAGCCTCGCCTCCTCC
>JBIPMC010000268.1:0-3304 GCA_044369345.1 Terrimicrobiaceae bacterium | reverse complement strand
CGATTTTCGAGTTCGCCCGACGACGCGCCGTCCGAACTCACCAGGTGTAGTTCACGGTGTAGGCGACCTTCCGCTCCTCGCCGGGTTTCACGGGGATGCGGAACTCGATTTCGTCGCTGGCTTTTTTCTCAAACAGATCGGTGTTCGCGCTGATCTGCCAGTTTGCCGACCGCGCCAAATGCTCGAGCACGCGGATGGTGACAGGTTCTTTTTTGCGGTTCTTAAGGAGAATTTCAAAAGCCTCGGTGGCGAGGTGATTCGCGTCGTCTCTGGTGGAATTCGTTATCTTCCTTTCGGCGACGAGATCGAAGGCATCACCGGTTTGAATTTTCAGCAACTCATCGGCCGGCGTGTGGTCGATCTCGCTCTCGCCGGTGAATTCGAGTTGAGCGCCGTTGGAGCGGTAGAAACGCATGCGACCCTGCGGCAAGGGAATCCCGAGTTGGTTCTCCTTGGAATTCCGAAATTCGCGAAAGACCGAGATTTTGGGGCCGCGGTGCGCATCGAAAATGTAAACCGTCTCGGACTTCACACCGCCCGCGCGCAGGAACTCGACCTGCTTGGTCTCTCGGTCGCGGAGCGAGGTCGGGCGCGGGAGCGAATAGAGATGGAATTCGTCGAAGGCTTTTTCTGTTACGGCAGGCGCGTCGGTCACAGCAGCCATTGCCATCATCCGCTCGCCCATCATTTTGTTGGCGGGTTCCACCTTCGCAACATCGCCCGCCATGAGATTGATCCGGGCCTCCTCGAAATCCCGGCCCGAGCGGTTCTCCATCGTGATCCAGCCGACGACATCGAGCGTGTCGCCTTTCTCGGGCGAGACGAGATTGTAGCTCGCCTGCCAGGAAAGCCCGCCGGTGATGTAGCCCAACTCCGCCTCGGTTTTTGACGCGGCGGGGGACTGGATTTTCCACTCCAAGCGCGGCTTCAAAATCGTGTCATCACCGAGCGAGGGGAACTGCGGTTGCCCGGGCAGACCGAACTGGATTTTGCCGTCCACCTCGACCACCGGCTCGGTGGTGCCGCTGGCCGCGCCGTAGCCCGAGCGCAGGATTTTTGCTGAAATGGCGCGGTCGGGTTTCTCAGACTCGCGCACGGTGAAATCAATCGTCTGCCCCTCGAAAAGCGAGAGCAGGTAGGCTTGGGTGATCGGGTCGTTGCGGTAGTTCTGCTCGAGGATTTGGAGCGGCTTGCCGCTTTTGTCGCGCAGCACGACAGAGTCCGGTTCGAGCTGCAGCGTCGCGCCGTCGTAGCGGATGTCATTGATCCCCTCGCGCAGTTCGATCGGCACGGTGTCGCGCACCACGGCGAAGTCCTGATTGTAAATGGTCAACCCCGGCGCGGCGAAGGCGACCACGGGCATCCAGAGCGTCAGCGAAAAAAGAGGGAATTTCATGAAGGCGAAGTTGATCGTGTTTTTCCGAGTGGTTCCAGCACGAGATGTCTATCCCCGATGTTTGCGGCGGTAAGAGGCGGGGGACTCGCCGGTGATTTTTTTGAAGACGCGGCTCATGTAGAAACGGGTGCCGAAGCCGACGGTTTCGGCGATTCCCTCGAGGCTCTTATCGGTGTGGAAGAGCATAGCCGCCGCCTCACGCACGCGGATTTCGCTGAGATATTTTCCCGGGGTCGTTCCGTGGATTTTTTTGAAATCCGCCCGCAGCCTGGCTTCTCCAATACCGGCCGCGCGAGCGAGCGACTCGATTCTGAGGTCGCTGGCGAGGTTTTCTTCCAGATACCTCATGGCTTTCAGGAGATGCGGGGGGAACTCCGGGCTCCACGCGATCTCGCGCCTCGCTAACGCTGTCAGAACGAGTGCCATCGCGAGGCGGAAATTCCGATCAGTGGGCTCGCGCAGCCCGGCTTCCGAGATCGCTTCGATCAAATCCCCCGCGAGGGCGAACTCGGCAGCGCTGGGCTGAAACACGAGCGCGCCGCCGGATTTGTCCGCCAATTTTCTGGAAGTGCTGAAATGCACCCAGAGCGACGGGACGGGGCGGGTGGAGCGGCAGTGGAATTGCCGGTGCGGCGGAATCAGGACAATCCGTTCGGGGGTCAACTCCACCACTTCTTTACCCAAAATTACGCGGTGGCCGGGCTCGGTGTTGAAATACAAACGCCAGAAGGGACTGAACACCCGGGTGAAATTCCAGTGTTTGTTGGCCTCCAGAAACCCGCATTCGTGGATCACCACGCCCCTCGGCGTAGGGTTTGTCCAATCAGGATCGTGCACAATTCCCACACCCGATACCGGCGATTCGTAGGCGCCGGCGTTGTTTTTATGAGTGTCAGGTTTCTCGCGGTGCGAATCCCTCTGGCAAGGCTTGTTGATCAGGCGCGGGGATTGCGGTGGCATGGGTGTGCTGTCATGGAAATCTGTCTCTTTTTCTACAACACGCAACTTTTCTCGCGAGGTTTTGGTTTTAGAAAAAGACACAAAACAACTTCCTTTCGGATATAGACAATTTCAGCGTTCAACTCCACGATTTGATACCTTAACCATGAAATCCCTCTCCGAAACAATTCCTGCTCTTTTCTTATGATCCCCCTTGGCATCGCACTTCACGCATTGGGCGGGATCGCTGCGGCGACTTGCTACATTTCCCAAAAAGGCGCGACGAAATGGTCCTGGCAGACTTACTGGATCGTATTTTGCTTGGTGGCGTGGTTCCTGATGCCACTGGGCGTCTCGGCGCTTACGGTGCCTGATTTGGCTTCGGTGCTGCGCGAGGCACCGCGCGATGTGGCGGTGAAGGTCTTTCTCTACGGCGCGCTGTATGGCTTCGGCGGAATGGCGTTCGCGCTGGCGATTCGGTGCATCGGATTTTCGATGACCTACGGGATGGCGATCGGCATCTCGGCGGTGTTCGGGACTGTGGTGCCCCAGGTGCTGGATGGCACGCTGATCAGCAATTTCCAAAAACCCGGCGGGCTCATGGTGCTGACGGCGTTTATACTTTCGATGGTGGGCGTGGCGATTTGTGGCCGGGCGGGATTTCTCAAGGAGCGCGAACTCGCGGCCAAGGGCGGGGACAACACCGGCTTCGACATGAAAAAGGGTATCTGGCTCGTGGTGCTCGCGGGCATTCTTTCGGGAGTTTTCGGCGTGGGTGCCGCGGCTGGTTCGCCGATCGATGATATCGCCAGCCAGCACGGGGCGATGGCAGGATTTGCGGGTTACCCGAAATACATTTTCCTCACCGGCGGCACGCTGCTGACGAATCTGATTTGGTGGCTCACCGTCTGTGTGCGCAGCGGAACTTTGCGGGAGTTTGTCGAAGTGCCCGGCGGCGCAAGTGGCGAG
>JBIPMC010000415.1:0-3304 GCA_044369345.1 Terrimicrobiaceae bacterium | reverse complement strand
GCACATTCAAATATTCATCCTATGTTCTCCAAGCATCTTTTTGATTATGCCACAACTGCAATTGTTGCTGGACTTACCCTAAACGAAGCATTCATTCATCTGAAAGAGACATACGATGTTATGACACCATCATTAAATCAGTACGCAGGGTTCAGTCCACCTGTGAAACTCATTGAACAAAAAAAGAGGCATTCGCCTCCTGTTCCATCTAATTTGGTTTCTTTCATGAGTAGGACAGTGCCATTGAAGGAAGCAGCGAGCAAAGATCAGACACCGTTATGTTCCTCACCTATCAAAACACCAACTACACAAGATCGCTACAGAGACGATTTGGATTGTTTTTTTGATACAAATGATGAAATTTGTTTTTTTGATACAAATATGCCACAAGTAGCATTAGTTCCAATGACCGGACTGCAACAAGGATCAGTGAGAATTGTTTCCCATTCTTCCTTTCGCATTGTCATGTATCAGTTTGTGGCGTGCAAACATCTTAAACTAACCAGTTATACTCCACCCTTTATTTCATCCTCAGAAGAAGATAGATGCAGTAACACAGCACAAGGAAATTCATGGCGCAATGAAAGCTAGTCCAAATGGTGAAGAAACACAGAACAACGAGAAATCAAACACACCAAAAAGGGTAGAAGCCGTTACTAATGAAATAATCATCGCAGCGCCAAAACGTAACATGATACGAGATAATACAAATACTGATACATTGGTGAGCTGTGACATCGATGCCATAGCGCAGCACGGAGAAACTGATGACACAATGCCAGGCACCCCTGACGGTGAAGAAACACAGAACAAGGATGAACCACGAGATGACAAATTGAACAAGCCAAAAGAGGTAGAAGCAGTAACAATTGAAGTAACCATCAGAGCACCAAAACAGAATGACGCGGGAGCAATAAACAGAGTGACTACATTGGTAAGCTGTGACAGATTCACGTGTGTTTTTATTGTTTGCATTTATTTCAACGAAAAGTCGATTTAACATATCACATATGATTGTCCAGAGTGATACTAGTAACGTAAGTTTTTCCAAATAACAGGTTAGCTATGTGCATGCATCGCTCAACACAATTCCTTTTCTATACTTTGCCAACTAAAGTCAACTAAAAGGATGAACAACAAAGTGGATAGATCGGTGAGCTGTACCATCTTAGATACTGGCTTTGTTGGTAGCATTTCTGTAACCTAATTTCTAATTTACATGTTGCAGATTTTACGGAGCGAAACTACCACAGTGAGTTTGTGATTTATTTTCCTGATACATGTATGCTATGTGAATATGACACTCAAACACAGTTCCTTTGCTATACTTTGCCAAAAACAGTCAAATAATAGGATGAACACAGAAGTGGATACATTGGTGAGAGGTGATGAATTGGGTAGTGGCTGTTTTGTTTGCATTTATCTCACATAAGTTCTAATTTACATGTCGCAGACTTTAGAGATTGAAAATGCAACAGTGAGTTTGTCGTGTTTTTTCCTCAAGCGTGTCTGCTATGTGCATATGTCACTCAAACACAGTTCCTTTGCTATCAGTCTTCTAAAAGGATGAACACCGAAGTGGATAGAGTGGTGAGTGGTGACATCTTAATTTGTGGCTGTTTTGTTTTCATGTCTCTAATGTAGGTCTATTTTATACGTCATAGAGTGAACCGAGTGAAAATACAACAGTGAGTTCTTTCCGTTTTTTTCCTCAAACATGTATAGTTCTAGTAATTGTTCATCAGCACATTTGCTTTTATTACTTACAGCATAAGAAAAAGAAAAAGACACAGGTAAGTTTGTGGATGAATGCACATTCTCCGTAAGGTAATTTTTTGCTAAAATGTTGTTCAACATCACTCTCAGTGGAATTGGGAAGGTTTTTATCTCTGCAGCACACCCCATTGTGGAGTTACAACCCATCCAGAATGTCATGTACCATTCCTCTACAGAGATGCTGAAAATAGTAATCTGGGTGGCGGGAAAAGGTTCTCCTCAAGGCATCAGAAATACACATCTGTTACTGGCAAGAAAAAGAACATAGATTACAAGGTGAGCAATAAACTTGGATGCAGACACAAAGACCCTAAAGGATGGAAGTTTGAACAGCACAAGTGCTACGTGCAAAAGGAATGGAGGGAAGGGCGTGCTGAAGGCGACTTAGTGAGCCTGAAATGTTTGCATTGTCACAGTCTATTGGAAGAACAACCAAAAACGACGTAGAGGACAGATCAGGTGGCTTGCAATGGATGGTGTGCAGGTATGCTCTGGTTTGGAACGTGTTATGACCGCTTTTGGTAGGTATGAGTGTTGATGAGGAGGGAGGGAGTTTTTTGTGCACTAACCTCTATTCGCCATTTGGGGGGCACACAGTTCAATTTGAGGGGGCAGTAAAGATGATTCTTATAACTAGTGGGCATGAAAAGTCGAATTGTACGTAGATATAGATATTTTTGAGGGGGCAATAAAGATGATTCTTATAACTAGTGGGCATAGAAAATCGAATCGTATGTAGATATAGATAGTTTCTACAGGTATGTACATACTTTTCCTTGAACATGCAATGACGTCTGTCTGTCGACCTGAACGGAAACCTTGTCAAAGAAAAGATTCTAAACGACAAATTTTATAGTGATTCCTGAGTGAACTTAAAATTCAAAAAAATCAACTCCAACTTTGAATTGATTCCCACATGTAAAACAGTGTTAATATGCCATGCATATACCAGGCGTAAAATTCAAATCCCTTGACATATCTAATTCCCATGTTTTAAACATCTCTGGTATACTCGAGGAGTTGTCATATGCCACGCGTATGCCAGGTGCTGGAGCCGCTCTCACGGCTGGTATGTGTCTGGTATATGCAAGGGCCCTTCCGGTTTATCTTGGCTATATCGACTGCCAAAAACCTGACGTTAGCCTGGCATACATCTTAGTATACAATTCAACAAATTCCTTCGTGACAAAAAAAAACTGGTGTACCCCTGGCATACATCACCGCAAACGGCCCTATGTCATTGCAAATGGGTATTTTTTGCAGATGGGACAATGTCTGGTATATGCGTGGTATATGGCGTATACCACGCATATACCAGAGAAAAAATTCAAATGACCGATGATGACCGCACTGGTATAGGTCTGGTATATTGAATATACCAGACGTATACCCCCGTTTACCGATCGTAGTGATGGTGTTTTCAGTGAAGGATCGGCCACTTTTAACACACAGGAAACAGTTAGCATCTGAACCTTGGTCAGGAAAGTCCCCAGAGTCCCCACTACAGGAAAGTTTGTGTGAAGCTCAT
>JBIPMC010000476.1:0-3310 GCA_044369345.1 Terrimicrobiaceae bacterium | reverse complement strand
CAACTGTTGGTGGTCAAATCATACGATTGTCTTCCTCACCATTTGATTGATTTATCGATATGCTTTGGTTGCCCTCGAATGGTTATTCGATTAGAACGGTTTGAGTGAATCATTATCCATCCCGATGGATCACAAATCACCGAAATCGCTCGCACAACCTCACACAAAACACACAAAATAACTAGCAATCCATGAACATTCCGCCCCCCCCCCCCGTCGATGATGATTCCTCATCCGCACCGCTGAATAAATTATTCAATTAATCATGTCAAAAAGAAAAGCACATTCCGACCTAATTGATTGGTTCTACACCCATTGTGCCACCCATCATGATGCCATCCAGACTCAGAAGGGATTGATCGATGTGGCGATATGGGCGATGCGGCAGGTCAAGAATCATTTCCTCATCAAGGCGGTGACACCCACTGTGAAGAATGAATTTGCAAAAATGCTATCCACCACTCAGAAGTGCATGGGCACGATGCCGATTTTTTATTGTCATAAATACACGGATCCCATATTGAACAAACTGTTCGAACTCCAGGATGATCCGCGGTTCACCGAGAAGGAGTTGTACAGTCGACATGCCTTTGCGGAACGTATGTTGCATGGTGGGATGGGGAGCAGAAAGAGATCAAGCAATACGAATGCTGTTCCTGGCGCAAGTTTAGCACCAATTCCAGTATCCCAATCTGCATCTTCAAAGAATGTTGGTAGTCCTGGTGTCCCCATTGCTCGACCCTCCCCAACTAAACGAAGTGCTCCCACAAAGAATGCCTCCCCATCGAACCAAACTGTGTCGACCCAAGTCACAACTCCGCCTGTAAGGAACAGCTCAAAATATGTGAAGAATCCAGTACCATCTGTCAATTTGGGTGAGAACTTCACCAAGAATGACTTACCACCCAGCGAACCAACCTCATCTGCCTCCAGTTCGATTTCGTCAATTCTCACCGAGAGTGAGAATGGATTATACTTCCGTCCTGACTGTACATCTTACTGTATGACAAAAACAACGAATCCGGTCTATCCATGCCACAAAGGACATGACAACGTAATTCATGTCCCCCTCAATCAACCTGGTGAATATGTGATGTTCCCGTCAAACACCTATCATCGTGGATATTACAACAGTACCATCCAAAAGACATTCTTCACGGCTCAGCTCTTTGCAGAATACAAATCCTCAGATGATATTCACGTCTCCAGAAATGACAATAGTCAATTCTACCAGTTGAAACATGTCTTACCATGCAAACTCACGGCCCTTTCGAATGACCTCAGGTATTACTGGGACATTCACTACCCCGCATCGGAATACTCCCCCCCCGACCAGTACAAGCTAGTGGACATTGATATTTCAAGCAACAGAGTTGTTGACAAGGCAACTTTCTGTAATGCCCGTCCGTTCCTGAACGATCTTGTGACAATGTTCGAATTTCTTCATCCTAACCTTGATTTCCAACTGGTCTGGTTCATCAGGAAGAGAGACGATGGAGACGGTTTTCAGAGTTGGCACAAGGATCTTGTAAATAATGCCAAGACCGCTATAACAATTGTTGTTAACGTTGGATCGTACCCTCTGGAATCTGATACCGACGACAGTACTTCTATTTCTAGCTCCGCGTACAGTAATCCGGAAGAAGCAGAGCGAGTAAATGCCCAATATTTCCTCGCGTTGGAAAACAACCGAAACCTTGATCGCGCACGTGAATTCTACAAAAATTGTCGGAAGATTAGGGATGTACTTGGATCGACTATGAGTCCTCTCGATATTGCTCTTGAATTGGACATATTCACAAGGAGGTTACACAATCCTTGTAGAGGACAATACGAGGATGAGTCCGCGTTCAACAACCAGATATGCGACCTTTTGGGGATCAAGGAAGACAAGCGTTGTAACTTGCCACCTTTTATACTTGGTGAATGGTTCGTAATGCACAGTGTGTACATTATGGACCCTCATTTCCACAGTGAAAATATAAAGAAGGCAAGTATAATTGAAGAGCACCTTATTGCACGACGGTCAAGGATCGTTGTTGCATCTCCAGATGACGACAATGCCGTTGAACACAATGATGAGATTAGAGAGAATGTTTCGGATAAAAAATCCAACGTGGATTCTGGCCACAATGATGAGATTGGAGACGAGGTTGTTGATGACAAATCCAACCTGGATGGTGGCAACCATGATGTTATCGGAGACACGCTTTGTGATGAAAAGTCAAATGTGGATCCTGGCATCAATGATGACATTGATTACGATGTTGCGGATGACCCTTTCAATGTGGATGGTAACACCAATGATGACATCGGAGACGTGGTTGGAAATGTCACCATTCCAACTCGTGAGGTTGAGACTTTATCTACAATGACTGCAGCCATACCTGCAACTGGTACCGCCACACTTACGGCCAATATTGCCATCCCGACAGCAGTACCTACTCTTCCTGGATGGAAGCCTAATACATGGGTATGCCATAAATGCTATGCCGAGATAAATGAAAGGCTGAAGCGCTGTGGTAATTGCAAAGCTTGGAAAAATGGATTACGTCAGAAGAAGAGAACAGTTCCTGACTCTCCTCCCCCTGACAAAGGTGATCCTAAGAAGAAACTATCACGCAACAAGGGGCGCACGAAGAAGAAGTCCATAGACAGTGGCATGAGTGCGGTGGTTGAGGTACCCATTGGTGGTTCCACGCAGGATGTCAGCCCTTATATGTCATCACCAGTTGGTGACATTGTTGGTCCCACGGACGATATGTCCATGTCTCTGAATAGTATTTCTACTGTTAGTAACGCGCTTGGTTTTAATTTGGAAGATGGTGATGATAATACTGTGACGAGGGTGATGCATGACGAGAAAGTGTTGCGCCTGCAAGAGGAGGATGACAATTGCATGGGGGATGGTGGTACATCCGATGCTGAAGGCGAGGGCTATGATATTGTAGAAGGATTTCGTGATAATATGAAAGCAGCACACGAGGATCGCTTGATGAATGGAGAGGATGATGTCGAGGAAGGACTGGAGGACACGGAGGATAATGCTACATCATGTTTGGTGACAGACAACGATAGACGTAGTATTCTATCATCGTTGTACGGAGCACCACCTGGATGGAAACCTCCTGCCCCAGAGGATGGCTGGACACCTCCAAGTTTGAAGCCCAATGAACTGCCATTCGATGAGGTTGATAATCCTGGACAGTGGTCGAAGTATACTTTCAGGGCGGTCTTTGAAAAACAGGACAAGAGAAGCACTGGTAAATATTTGCATCACGCCATGCCATCGGGCGCTGTTCCCATTCCC
>JBIPMC010000266.1:0-3312 GCA_044369345.1 Terrimicrobiaceae bacterium | reverse complement strand
CGAAACAGACCGCGCGCGTGAATCCCTTTCTGCCCGTGGAGGAGAAAAAGCTCGCGGACTTCGAGTCGGAGATGTCGAAGTCCGGATTGAAGCCAGCGCGTGTTCAGGAAATCAAAGAAGGTATCGATCTGGCCAAGCGCCGCATCCACGATCTCAAAAAATGGAGTTTCCTCGTCTCGTCGGTCGATCCTTTCATCGTTCTACCTGGCTTTATTATGCGCGACCACGCCGGGCCGTTCGTTCCGAAGATCGGCGACTACGCGGTCGTGATCCATGAGGGGCGCGCGTTTCCCGCGATCCTCGGCGACTCCGGTCCTTCGCACAAAGCCGGCGAGGCCTCGCTGATGCTCTGCCGCGAACTCAATGGCAAATCCTCGAACCTCTCCCGCCCGATCAGCGATCTGAAGGTCGCCTACCTCGTGTTTCCCGGCTCGGCCGAACCGGAGAACACACCGCCCGATTTGGAAAAATGGCGCGCGAAATGCCAAACCCTCGTCAATGAACTCGGCGGTCTCGGCGTGCCGCTGCATACCTGGAAGAATCTCGTTCCCACCTGGCCGCCGCCGACACCCTCTCTTACGCCCACGCCGGAGCTCACGCCCATTCCAGTCGCCCCGACTCCCGCTGAAACTAGTCGCGTTCCGGAAGCTCGTTGATCGCATTCAGCAGGAGTCGGATTTTTCCAAAATCCCGTTTATGCGGAGTCAGCACGATGCGTGGCATGTGGTGAAGGTGTGTGTCGTCGATTTCCTCCTCCAGCGCGCCGGCCTGCTCGATACATTCGGCAGCGAGGAGGTGGTCGAACCGGTCATTCAAGATTTTTAACGACTCGTCTGTGAGCGGACGGTGGATGCGAATGACCATTTTCTCACGCACCCAGCGGTAGGAGTGGAAATTCCGGTAGAATGTGTTGATGTGCTGAACGGCGTCGTCCACATCATAGGTGATGTGGATCAGGTTGAAGTCTGATTCCGAGACGAGCCCGTTGTTGAGAAGGTCATTCGTGATGAACCGCCGCCAGGTCTCCCAGTAATGTCCGTTCTGGCGATCGACCATCACCACAGGAACGATTGGCATTTTGCCGGTCTGCATGAGCGTGAGGATCTCGAAACCCTCGTCGTGAGTTCCGAAGCCGCCGGGGAAGAGCGCAAAGGCGTGCGTTTCCTTTGCGAAATTTAGTTTTCGGGTGAAAAAATAATTAAAGTTGATGAGTTTCGGGTCGCCGTGAATCGTCTCGTTCGCCGCTTGCTCGAAAGGAAGGCGGATGTTCAGGCCGAAGCTCTTTTCCGCGCCCGCGCCCTTCTGCGCCGCCCCCATGATACCGTCCCCGCCGCCGGTGATAAGCATGTAGCCGTGCTCCACGATTTTTTCGCCGAAGGCCACCGCCTGTTTGAACTCAGCTTGTTCGGGCTTGGTGCGCGCGCTGCCAAAGACCGCTACTTTGCGCACTCGATTGTATCGGGCAAAAACTCTCGCCGCATTGCGCATTTCACGCAAGGCGCGGCTCATGAGCTTTACTTCCGCGATGGTGGCGCGGTCACGCCCGAAGCCAAGCGCGGTGTTGATCATGTCTTCGATGTGGCGGGCGGTTTTGCCCTCGGCAACTTCGCCGGTGAGGGCCTTGATTCGGGGGTCGACTTCCTTTGATTTCATGCTGACTCGGATTTAACACTAGGCCCGCACGCCCACCGCGCAAATCGAAAAACATGATCATTGTCCTCCGCCCGCACACCTCCAAAGCCCTCATTGAGGAAGTTAATTCCGAAGTTGCCAAACTCGGCTACGACCCCGCCCCTATTCACGGGGCCACCCAAACCATCGTGGCTGCCATCGGTGATGAAAGCACCGGCCAAAATCTTGAGTCGCTCACGGCGTTCCCGCAGGTCGAGCGCGTCCTGCGCGTTCAGAAACGCTACAAACTCGCCAGTCGCGAATCGCATCCCGCCGAGACCGTGATCGATGTGGATGGAGTCATAATCGGCGGCGGGCATTTTGCCATGATGGCTGGGCCGTGCTCGGTCGAAAGCGAAGAACAACTCCTCACCACCGCCCGCGCCGTAAAAGCTGCCGGGGCGAAAATCCTTCGCGGCGGCGCCTACAAGCCCCGCACCTCGCCATACGAATTCCAAGGCCTCGGCAAGGAAGGCCTTCGCCTGCTTGAACTCGCCCGCCGAGAAACCGGCCTCAAGATCATCACTGAGGTTTTGAGCGAGCGCGATGTCGAGCATGTCGCCGCCTCCGCCGACATCCTGCAAATCGGAGCGCGCAACGCCCAGAATTTCCAACTCCTCATCGAATGCGCGAAGTCCGGCAAGGCCGTCCTGCTCAAGCGCGGAATGAGCCAGCGTATCGAGGAATGGCTCCTCGCTGCCGAATACATCCTCGCGCACGGCAATCCCAATGTGATGCTTTGCGAGCGAGGCATCCGCACCTTCGAGAACTACACGCGCAACACGCTCGACCTCGCCGCCGTGGCGATCGCCAAAAAAGAATCCCACCTGCCGGTTGTCGTCGATCCCAGTCAGGGATGTGGTCGCTCCGATCTTGTGACGGAGCTTTGCAAAGGCGCGGTGGCGCTGGGTGCGGATGGATTGCTTGTCGAGGTCCATCCTAACCCCGCCGAGGCCCTGAGCGATGGTCAGCAGCAAGTGGATTTTAACTCGTTCCGCTCGCTTGTGGATGGCATCCAACCGTTCCTCGCCGCCACCGGGCGCACGATCTGAACAAGCGGACTTGGCGGCGCCGGCCGGATGAGCCAGAGTTTCCGCGATGAAAAAATCCGGATGTCTCGTGGCCTTCCTGCTTGTGGCCGTGTGCGTGAGCCTTTTTGCCAATCTCATTTTGCTCGCCATGCTCGGCGCGAAGGGCGCCACCTCGATGGCGGGCATGAAGGTATTGGAGCCCCACGAATATCACGAAGAAGTCGTTGAGGAGGGTTCCGACCACCACGATAAAATTGCCGTTATTCCTCTAGCTGGAATCATCGCCTTTGAGGCAGAGGGCAGCCTTGGCGACGCCATGGTTGAGGATTTTAAGCTGGCCCTTAAACAAGCCGCCGCCGATCCCGATGTGAAGGCGGTCGTGATCGAAACCGACTCGCCTGGCGGGGAAATCACGGCCTCCGATGTGCTCTACGACGCGATCAAGAATTTCGATTCCGACAAACCCGTGATCGTTTATTTCAACGCCATCGGCGCCTCCGGAGCCTACTACATGGCCTGCGGGGCGGATTGGATCATGTGCAACGACACGACCTTCACCGGCAGCATCGGCGTGATCATTTCCACGCTGAACTACCGCGACCTCTTCGGA
>JBIPMC010000265.1:0-3315 GCA_044369345.1 Terrimicrobiaceae bacterium | reverse complement strand
ATCCCAATCTTCCCCTTGAACATCAAAAACCATCAGTCAACATGAACCAACCAAGGCACCAAGTGTTACCCATGTCCTGAACCTAAAGTGTTACCTATGTCCTGACCGGGCCAAATCAACAACTCGGCCGATCCAACGCCAATCTCCGCTACCCCGCCAACCGGCTCATCCTCGATCCGCTGGATGCCAATCGCAATGCCGTGCCCGATGCTTGGGAAATCAGCCAATTTGGCAACACCACCACCTCGATGTGGGAAGACCCGGACTACGACGGCCTCAGCACCATCGAGGAATACCACCTCGGCACGAATCCGAAAAAGGCCAACACCGACGGCGACCTCTTCAGCGACATCGCCGATCCCCGCCCGCTCGTTGCCAACGCCGATCCCGCGCCGGTCGCCACACCCATCGGTGGCAACAACCAGCGCATCCTGCCCGGAGCCATGGCCCCGGAACCGCTCGAAATCTTCCTGACCCTCGGCAGCCAGCCCGCAGCCAATATGCCCGTGATCGCCCGCATCACCGGAGGCGGCGGCAAGCTGGCGGCCACGGCCGATGCCACGGTCCTCTCCGGCCACGCCCTCCTCGTGCACACCGACGCCCAAGGCAAAGCCCGCGTCCACCTGCAGGCCCCCGCCTCCGAGGGCACCATGGCTGTGACCTTCGACACCCTTCCAGCGCCTCTCACCTTCCAGGTCACGGCGGAAATTCCTGTCGTCACGGCAACCCTTGATCCCGGCTCGGTCACTGAGGACGGCGTGGAAAACCTGCTCTATACATTCCACCGGGCCGGGGCCGCCAGCATGCCGCTTGCCATCAACTTCTCCGTCGGGGGAAACGCCACTTTCGGCACCGACTATATGGCCAGCGGGGCAATCAGCTTCGATGCCACTACGGGATCAGTCGCCTTTGCGGCCAACGCCACCACAGCCACCGTGGCTATCGATCCCACAGGCGACCCCGCTTTCGAGGCAAATGAGTCCGTTGCCCTCACGCTCACGCCGGGGGGTAACTACACCGTAGGCACTCCTGAGGCACTCACTGGCACCATTCTCAACGACGACCTTCCACCACCCGCCATCACGAGTGCGCTGAGCGCCAACGCCACGGTTGGTGTCACCTTCACCTACCAGATCACAGCCAGCAACAATGCGACAAGCTACAGCGCCAGCGGACTGCCTGCGGGCCTCACGCTCGATGCCGCGACGGGCCACATCAGCGGCACGCCCGAGGCGGCCGGAGACTTTGAGGTAACCCTTGGGGCGAGCAACTCCGGCGGCACGGGGAGTGCGACCCTGGCACTCGCCATTGCCCATACCCGCGTTATCAGCCTCAGCGGGAACCTTTCCTTTGGATATGTGGGGGGCAACAAGACGGCCACCCGAACGCTTTCGATCTCGAATGGCGGCACCGGAAATCTGACGGTGACAGGCATCACCTATCCCGCCGGATTTAGCGCGAACTTTACCGGGGACCTGATCGTGGCTCCGAAGACCACGCGGAATGTCACGGTGACCTTTAAGCCCACGAGCCCCGCTCCCTACGCCGGTACCCTTGAGGTTCTTTCTAACGCCAGCTCGGGCAATGCCACCATCGCCCTCAGCGGCACGGGAGCGCCAAGCCTGCCAGACTCCTTCTCCGGTTTGCGTCTATGGCTCCGGGCGGATGAGGGGGTTTCCAAAGATTCCGCCGAGAAAGTGAGTGGTTGGACCGACCAGTCAGCATCCGGCCATAGCGCGAACCAGTCTGGGGTCACACAACAACCCCTCTGGATTTCCTCGGCACTGAATGGGCGACCCGTGGTGCGCTTCGATGGCGATGACTTTCTCACGCTGGGTTCCAGCCCATCGCTGGCCACCGGGAACTTCACTTTCTTTGTGGTCGCTTCGACGAAAGAAGCCACTGGAAATCAGACGCTCCTTTCCAGGGATGCTGGGGCCGGGGCGAATAACAAGTGGATTTATCAGATCAACGGGTCTCGTATCCAAATGGTGGTTCAAAATCCCCAGAACTACCAGTATCTCGAATCCAAGGATTTTGCCCGGGTCGCCAACAAGGCGGAGATCTTCTCCCTCACCAAGGCCGCGCGATCCTATCAACATTTTTTCAGTGGCACGATGATTGGTTCCAAAACAGCCGATCTCGATGTGCCTGAGATCGACGCGGATTTTCGCATCGGCCGGGCCGAGAACGATTACTACCTGCGAGGAGACATGGCCGAGGTGCTCATTTACGACCGTGTTTTGAGCATCGAGGAGCGCCAAACTGTGGAATCTTATCTGGCATTGAAATACGCCCTCCCGATCATTCAGGACTCAGACGGAGACGGCATGCCCGATGAGTGGGAGGTGACCAATGGGTTGAACCCGCTGGCCGATGACACGCTGGAAGACCAAGACGGAGACCGCGTGCCGAATATCTTCGAGTTTCGGCGCGGCACGCAGGCCAATGACGCGGCGTCGAAGCCGCCGGCGACCTTCGTGGTCAATCCCGCGACTGGCGGAGCCAGCAAGACGGATAATATCTATGCCACGATCCAGGAGGCGGTGAGCAAAGCTCGGGAACAAGTCTGGAACAGCGCGACAGGACAATATGAACGGCCGAACGCCTATTCGGTGATCGAGGTGAAGGCAGGGTCGTATGAGGAGGAGGTGACTCTGAGCGCAGTTCCGATGGTGTTGCTAGGAGAGCTGGGAGCGCAGGCAGGACCAGCCAGAATCCTCGGGCGCCGGGACCGGGACGATGAAACGCTGGAGCTTTACAGTGTCTCAGTGGTGGATGGATTTGAGATCGGGAAGGTTCCAGGGCGCAAGGGGCGCGGGGTGATTGTGACATCCAACAGCCGGCTGGTGAACTGTGTGATTCGAGGGCATGAATCTTGGCAGGGGCCAGGTATCTCCATCGCTGCCAATCTGGACCTTGTGCATTGCACGGTGCTCGGGAACAAGGGGGCCACGCAAGGGCGGGGCATCTACATGAACACCGGAACCTTGAACCTGATCAATAGCATCGTGTGGGGAAGCACCGGGCCGTCAGCGGAGGAAATCTACAAAGCCAGCGGGACAATCAACGCCAGCACGAGCATCGTGTCGGGGGGCGAACATGGCGGGTGGAATGTGAATCCGCAACTGACACCGGCGGGGTGGCTGAAATCGACCTCACCCGCGATCAACCGCGCAGGAACGGCGGGGGTGGCCAACATGGACATCCATGGGGAGAACCGCCCGAACGGGGAGGCACCGGACCTCGGGGCGGATGAATATCGGGATGCCGATGGGGATAGTCTGCCGGATTTTTTTGAAATCCATTTCATGG
>JBIPMC010000264.1:0-3321 GCA_044369345.1 Terrimicrobiaceae bacterium | reverse complement strand
ATTTGTACACCCAGTACCCGCTACTGCTATCGTGTATAATTTGGACGGATCCTCGCGAGTAATCGCTGCAACTGAAGCCACGGCAGCTACATCTATTGCAGCAGGGACTGACACGACATCTGCTAATGCTCTAGCTAGTTCTACCGGTGGCACAATGACCTACAATAACTCTGCTGCATTTGCATACATTTCACAAATGGCACTGCAAAATGTAGCTGACATGCGTGCTCAAAACGGCGCAGAAACGAGCCGTATCTCATTTGCTCAAGATTTACTCAATATTAACGCTGTCAACCTTGAAGCCGCAAACAGCCGCATTATCGATGTGGATGTCGCCGCCGAGACCAGTCAGTTGGCCCGATTCCAAATCCTCCAACAAGCCGGCACCGCGATGCTTGCCCAAGCGAACACCAGCCAGCAAAGCCTCGTCCGACTACTCCAAGGCTAAACATAAAGATCAGCCAAAACTTAAAAAGCCCGCTTCAAGGCGGGCTTTTTTTGTTAGCACTCTCATATTTATCGCCGCAAATGCCCACAACCTGTTTCCTCAAATCCAAAACCTCGCTCGCAGTTCAAGTCGCCGAGGTTTTGCTGCGAGATGGTGGATATGACCTTTCGGATTCCGAGGTGTGGATTCCCACTGCTGGAGCGGCTCGCCGGATTCGTTGCGTGCTCGCAGAGGTCGGCGTTCTTTCGCCGAAGTTTCGCCAACCTATGCAGGCTATGCTGTCCGAAAGCATCCCATTGGCTTCACTCATCGAGCGCGAGGGGGCTTGGGCCCAAGTTCTCGCTGGGTCATCCCCGGAGTTTCTCGAGCCATTGTTTCCAGATCCTCGAGTTATAGCGTCTGAGGCGGCCCTGCTGAAAAGTGCCGGAGTCCTTTGTAATGCCTGTGATTTGCTGGCCGAGGCGGATTTGAATCCTGGCAGTCCGGCTGTTCATAAAGTTTGCGAGGTTGACGCGGAGCGCTGGGAGGTTTTGGCGGAGTTGCATCGACAGGCACTTCGATTTTTGTGGCGCTCGGGACTTGTCGATCCGAATGAAGCCCGTCTGGCAGAAACCAAAAATCCGACTCTTCCCGCAGGACTGCGTCGGTTGGTGATTGTCTGCATTCCGGATCTTCCTACTGCGGCTCAGCGATATGCCGAAGCTATTGAGCGGGCTGGTGTGCAGGTCGAGGTTTTGGTCTGGCTGCCTGCTGAGGCTCCGGGAGGTTTCGATGCTTGGGGGAGGCCCGATCCACAGCAATGGACAAATTGCCAGCTTGGCGTTGAGGAATCGCAAATCTCGATTTTCCGATCACCGACCGAGGAGGCCAGAGGAGCGCTTGATTTTGCTGCTCACGCGGCTACGCCGGGAGACTACGCACTGGTTCTCGTCGATCCCTCGCTGAGTCCCGTATTTCGCACGGAAATCGATGCTCGCAGCGGAAACGCCTTTTTGCCCGAGGGCGAAAATCTCGAAAACTCCGCACCGGGCGTCCTTGTTCTCGAGTGGATGAGATTTCAGGAGTCGCAGGACTTGCGAGTTCTTCGAAGGCTTTGCGAACTTCCTGCCTTTGGACATCTCTTGGCAGGCGTTGGACAAAGCGAGGCGTTGGAAGCCTGCGACCATTTGATCGCCGAGGCGCTTCTTTCAGACTTCGATCAGGCCCGTTCCT
The DNA here is from genome assembly GCA_044369345.1 of Terrimicrobiaceae bacterium. Lineage (GTDB taxonomy): Bacteria > Verrucomicrobiota > Verrucomicrobiia > Chthoniobacterales > Terrimicrobiaceae > UBA967. The sequence goes on along the minus strand of JBIPMC010000264.1, from coordinate 1,661 downwards.
ATGTGGCCGTAATGCCCGAGCATGAAGGCCATGACGCCAGTGGGAGGAAATGCGTTCAGGACTTTGTCCGAAAAGTGGAGGCCTTGCTGTCGCTATCCCATCGAGACCTGATTCACCGAGCTTGGCGCGGAGGTGGGGAGGGGATGGAGTCGGCGCGTAGAATCTCGAAACTCCATGCCGCGATCGAGGCCTCGCCGGTTTTTAAAAATTGGCCTGATGGTGTGCCTGCGGCTTTCGCCCGAGCTGTGCGTGCCGAATCGGATTTTGCATTGTCGCAATCAGGCGATGTCGAGCTTTTGGGGTGGTTGGAATCGCCCTGGATCCAGGCCGAGCGGTTGGCGTTGTGCGGTTGCGCGGAGGGTTTGTTGCCGATGCGTGTTGATGGTCACGCGTTACTGCCTGACTCCACGAGGCGGGCGCTCGGCATCGCACACAATGCCAGCCGTTTCGCAAGGGATGCGTATCTCTTCCATGCTCTGCTGGCTTCGAGAAGCGTCGAGGACTTGAGATTCTCTCTCAGCCGTTTCGATCAGGAAGGAGGTCCGGCACGGCCCTCCAGCCTTCTTCTGCGCTGCCCATCGGCAGATCTCCCAGCCCGAGTGCTCAAAACTTTCAGTGAAATTCCCGCTCCAACGATCCCTCCCAGGCGAATCAATAGCTGGCGCTGGAACCTGTCAGCGGAGCTTCGAAAGAGTGTCGAAAAAATGAGCCCGACGGATTTCCGAGAATATCTCTCTTGCCCTTTCCGTTTTTATTTTAAAAAAGTTCTAAGACTCGAGGAGTTCGATCCCAATACGCGCGAGATGGATGCTTTGAGTTTCGGATCGATTATCCATTCCGCTCTCGAAATGTTCGGGAAGGAAAAAACCTTGGAGTCCGAAGCGGCGAAAATCGAACGCCAAATTCTCTCATATCTCGACGCCGTCGTTCTCGAGAAATTCGGTACCAAGCTCTCACCTGCTGTTCGAATCCAAGTGGAGGCCGCGAAAATCCGGCTTCGCGCATTTGCGCATGTCCAGGCTGCTGAGTTTGCTAAGGGATGGAGGATAGTTTCGGTGGAGCGGAAGTTGGGGGCTGAAGAAAATCTCGCTGTCGGCCCGTTGCATCTATCGGGAAAAATCGATCGAATCGAGCGCAATGAGCAATCCGGCGCGTGGCGCGTGCTGGATTACAAAACCTACGCGCAATCGAAGACTCCCGCGAAGTCCCACTTTGGCCCGCCTTCTGCAGTCGATTGGCTGCCGAGAGCTCAGCTCCAAATTGGCGGCAAATCGAAATCCTGGATCGACCTTCAGTTGCCCCTTTATCTTCGCATTCTCAGACATTGGCATGGAGAGGATTTGGGAGAAGCTCCCCCCACTACAGCCTATTTCATTCTCTCAGCCGATCCCGGAGAGACCTCAATTCAGGAATTCGTGGAACTCGATTCCACCGTTTGGAACTCGGCCATTGCGTGTGCGGAGGATATCGCCTCTCGCGTTTCCCGGGGAATCTTCTGGCCGCCTCAAATTGCGTCGACCCGAAGGGAGGATCCCTTTGAAAGCCTTTTCACAAACGGGAAACCGGAAGACTGCATCGATCCTGACACGATTCGATTTTTGGAGGGCCGCTGATGAGGAACGAAATGCTTATTGCGAATGCTGGAAGCGGGAAAACCCATG
>JBIPMC010000263.1:0-3323 GCA_044369345.1 Terrimicrobiaceae bacterium | reverse complement strand
TTTCCGTATCGCTGCCTCCAGCGTTCGTTGCCGTCAGGGTCACCGTCGTGCTTCCTGCCGCAGTTGGTGTGCCGCTTATCACGCCAGTCGCCGTGTTAAGCGTCAATCCCGCTGGCAATGTCGTGGCACTAAAGCTTGTTGGAGTATTGGTTCCGGTAATCGTATAGCTAAATGCCGCACCCACTGTGCCGCTCGCTGTCGTTGCACTGTTGATCACTGGTGCGACTACGGCTTCGGCGATCGTGATCGTCAGGGTTTCCGTATCGCTGCCTCCAGCGTTCGTTGCCGTCAGGGTCACCGTCGTGCTTCCTGCCGCAGTTGGTGTGCCGCTGATCACGCCAGTCGCCGTGTTAAGCGTCAATCCCGCTGGCAATGTCGTGGCACTAAAGCTTGTTGGAGTATTGGTTCCGGTAATCGTATAGCTAAATGCCGCACCCACTGTGCCGCTCGCTGTCGTTGCACTGTTGATCACTGGTGCGGAAGACGCCGCGCTGCCTTGCGCTACAAAGTGGACAGTCCCATCACTCGAGAGCGTGATCGTGCCGAGGAAATCAGCCCGCGCCCCATTAAATCCAGGGTAGCTGTTGTTGGAAAAGGTTGCCGTTTTGTTTTGCGAAACATGCCAGAGAGCGGTGTTTGCATTGGTTGCATTGGTGCCGGTCGTTTTCGTTACGCGATAGATGTCCAATGCCGTTACGACACTGCCCACGCTTCCAAAGGTCACCGTGGAATTGCTTATGTTATTTTGAATTCCTCCAGAAATAGCTCCATAAGCCGTTGAGGGGTTTCCATTGGAAAATGGGTTATAACCTTCAATGAGCGTGCTACTGAAGTCCACCGAGCCAGGTTGGGTCATACCAGCAATATTGTTCGAGCCATTGATTTGGCCTGCAACACCTGTTTGTGCCGGATCAAACAGAGGCGATGCCGAGTTGTATTGTCCTACGGTTCCAAGCGCCGAACGGGCTTTGGTGACATATACTGTGCGGGCATAGTCTCCATTCGTTACTCCAGTATTTGTACTGCTGGTCGACCCTTGTTGACCGGCTGCGCCAACAAAAATGGTTGAAGCCTTGTTGCTCCAATCGCTGCCGAATGTGGCATCGAGTGTTGTATTGATATTACCGAGATTCGTTACCGAGCCAGCAGCCGCATCACGGAAAACGCTGACCGCGCTGCCCAAACTAAAATACGCAACTTTATCGTTCCCCACCGCGCCGGCAGGATTTTGGAGAAAGAGGAGAACATCATTGGCGGTGTAGGCAGCGTCTTGAGCTGCGATGGCTGGATTTGAGACCGCAAAAGATGCCGCAAGAACTGCAGCGCATCCGAGTTTCGGTAGGATAGATTTCATTATTTGTATTGTTGGTTTCTAAAATGAAGCGCGCCAACTCGGCTGGGCCGATGATCGGGTGCCGCGCGTTCTCTCAGTGACTCTGCTGGCGACCAACAAATCTTTTGTGACATTCTCGTAACAGGCTGAGCGGAGTTTTTTGATCACCCCGCCGAGGCCCATGGGATCAGGATCGGATCCAGTGAATCCGACTCAACAAACACTGACTCCAGCCGTCTCCGTCGCCATGCCTGTCTTCAACGAGCAGGCAACCATTGCAACCATTCTCAAGTCGCTTCTTTCTCAGAATTGCGTTCTCGAAATCGTGGTGGTGGACGACTGCTCGACCGATGGGACTCCTGAAATTCTGAAGGATATTTCGCTCTCGGAGCCTCGCCTGCGCGTGATCTCGCATTCCCGGAATCACAAGGAAAAGGCACGGCCGTTCGCACAGCGATTGCAGTTGCCACCGGGCCGATCATTGTTATTCAGGACGCGGATCTCGAATACGATCCTGCGGAGTATCCCCAACTCATCGCGCCGATCCTTTCTGGAAAGGCCGATGCGGTTTTTGGTTCGCGCTTCATTGGCTCTGGCGCGCACCGCGTTCTTTATTTCTGGCCCGCCGTCGGCAACCAACTCCTGTCGCTCCTCTCGAACATGACAACCAACCTGAACCTCACCGATATGGAGGCCTGCCACAAAGCATTTCGCCGCGAACTCATTCAATCGATCGAAATCGAGAAAAACCGCTTTGTTTTTAAGCCGGAGATCATGGCGAAAGCGGCGCAAGCCGGTGTGCGCATATACGAGGTCGCCATTTCCTACCACGGCCGGACCTATGCCGAAGGGAAGAAGATCGGCTGGAGAGATGGCCTCAGCGCCATGCGCTGCATTTTAAAATATGGAATCTGGCGGCGCATTTTTGCACTCTGCGGCCCGAATATCCCGCCAAGCGTCAAGTGACAATTCCGTAACATTAAGAGATTCGCATAGGGATCTGCGGGCGCTAGGGTTTCGCCTCCATCATGAAAAAATCCATACTACTCCTGTCCACATTGGCCCTTCTCGCCGCCTCCGCGCGGGCCGAGAAAGTCCAAGTGGACCCTGCCATCCCCGTTTACGCCCCCGTCAGTGGCGTAAGCGGAAACCTCAACTCCATCGGCTCCGACACGCTGAACAACCTGATGACACTTTGGGCCGAGGGTTTCAAAAAAGCCTACCCGAATGTGAACATCCAAGTCGAAGGCAAGGGCTCGTCCACCGCGCCTCCGGCATTGATCGAGGGCACCGCCCAGCTCGGGCCAATGAGCCGCCCGATGAAGAGTTCCGAGATCGACGAATTTGAGAAAAAATTCGGCTACAAACCCACAGAAGTCCCGGTGTCCGTCGATGCGCTTGCGGTTTTTGTGAACAAGGACAACCCGGTCAAAGGACTCACCATGGCCCAAGTGGACGGCATTTTCTCCAGCTCCCGCAAGAGCGGCTCGGAAGACATCACGACCTGGGGGCAAACCGGACTCAAAGGGGATTGGGCCAAGAAACCCATCTCGATCTACGGCCGCAACAGCGCGTCGGGCACCTATGGGTTCTTCAAAGACGAGGCGCTCCAGAAGGGCGACTTTAAGCCGACAGTGAAGGAACAACCCGGATCATCCGCAGTGGTTCAAGGCATCGCCTCCGACCTCAGCGCCATTGGCTACTCCGGCATCGGCTACAAAACATCGGATGTCCACACTGTCGCTCTCGGCGAGGAAGCCGACGACTTCGTCGAACCGAGCTATGAAAACTGCGTGAGCGGCGAATACCCTCTCGCCCGCTTCCTTTATGTCTATGTGAACAAAAAGCCCGGCACCGCGCTCGACCCGCTCACCAGCGAGTTCCTCAAATTCGTTCTCTCGAAAGAAGGCCAAGAGGTCGTGGTGAAAGACGGCTACTTCCCACTTCCAAAACAAACGATCGACGAGACTCTCGAAAACCTTACGAAGTA
>JBIPMC010000411.1:0-3341 GCA_044369345.1 Terrimicrobiaceae bacterium | reverse complement strand
GTAGTGTAACTAGAGAAAAAGATCACTGATTGCGCACTGTTTTAAAATATTAATATGGGTGGAAAATAGCAGCGTGTCTGTTAAGTCAAATACTCCTCACGGACCAAAGTAACGTTCTATAAAATTTCAATTACATTGTTATTCATCAGCCCTCCTCCTCACTTTCTTCCTCCTCATCTTGTTCCTCCTCCTCTTCTTCTTCCTCCTCCTCCTCTTCGTTAGCCTCAACAGCCTCATAATGAATGAATCCCCTCGGATCATGATATCGCTCCTCTTCACTTTCCATTTCATCGTCAGCTCCCGCTTCCGTAACGAGACCGTATTCTTCGGTGTATGATACGTTATTATCTAAGGGGTGTTCACCCGGTCGCAGGTTGGTGTATATTGTATCATTGATATTGTTTACCACCTCTGCAATCCTGTCCTTCTCATGATCTGAGAGAGCAGCGTCCTCGTTGTCAAAACCAAAGACATCATTGAACATACTCTTCTTCTTTCTTGCATTTTGAGTTCTGAAAGGTGCAGCAGGTTCGAATTTCCTTTTCAACATATCACGAAAAGGACCCACCATTTTCACGAATCTTTCTCTGAGGGAGTTGATGTCACTCGGCTCCTCCTCTTTTTCATCTGTTTTACCAAAGTAGAATTCTTCCAACTTTTTTGGGGTCCATTTATCAGTTTTGTCCTTTAACCAGGCAAGAACAAGCTGTTCACATACGACATAATCATGATCAAAATTTCTCAGAACGTAACTCGGATCATGAAGTTCTTTCCAAGGGCCAATCAACTCCATTGGGGTCACAGAAACCTCCCAACCATCCGTGAGTTCCTCACAGGAACGCTCGATGAATTTCGATGGCTGCAATACGAAGGATCCAGCCAACCCATCCCAGTTACAGATACCCCCCATCCAGTCAGTACCATCATCACCACCTTGGAGGAAACTAAAATCTTGCCAAATTTTTAGACATTGTCGCAAAAACTTATTCGGTTGTTTCACCTCAGATTTCTCAGTCACTGTAAACTGAATCTCTGAGAGAAAAGTTACATACGCAATGTAAGACACAGCAAGGGTTGAAAAGAACCCACAGTCACTTTTCCATTCCTTTTTCATCCTTTCTACCACCGCATCTATGTTCAACCTACTAGTCACCTGGTCCTCTCCCAGTTCCATTTCATCCATCAATGTTTTGAGATTGTTATCAGGGATTTTAATGAATCCCTTGATGGTGTCTTCCTGAAATGGCGACCACATTAGTTCTTTCAAAAATGACCCGTCGGGCAGAATGGGAGACTTCCCCAATTTCTTCAGTGCTGGTAAGACATCCTCAGCGACTTCGGCAGCCAAAGTATAATGGAGAGCTGTTTGGATATCAATAGACTTCATGAGTAATCCCGTCCAAGCAGAGACTCGCCGAATGTGGGTAGAAAAAGGACGTGAGCATGTTGATGTCATGACTGCGGCGGTTGTCATGAGGATCTTATCCGCCTCTGTACCGCCTCTAGCGAATTTCTGGTCGTGCGTGGGTTTTTCATTTTTACAAAAACGCTTAAAAGTCTCAAGGGACTTTTTATCATAAAGCGCAATCAAAAGCATCTGAAAAGCCACATAGTCTAAAGAATCAAAATCCCCACAACTCTTAAACATGATGACATCATTGCCCCCTAACAACATTCGTCTGAACAAGTGCTGAAGGGTGTTGTGCTCTACATGTGGAAAAATGAAAAGGGGATGTTGTAAAGGATCTTTTGACCTGGAGAATTTTTTCATACGATCCGAAAACTTGTTCTTGTCTTGGTAAATTTCTGTCCTTTGGGGAGATACAGCCGATATCGTAGAATTGGTATGGAAGTTTGATTCCACCAAACCTTTTCGAATGAATTCATACACCTTTTCAGCCCAAAACACCCCATAACAATGTGACTGATCCCTGAGACAGTGAAGGTTAGGGTCACGGTAACCCGCAACTGTCTTTTTTTTCGCCATCTCGGCTTCATAGGCATTGCAAAAAGTTATTACAACACCATCTTCTGTACGGGGCAGATGATGTGCACCAAATAGATCAGAGACCTCCCTAACTGCATTCGGAACAGCACCATCCTCTGTGTTCACGCTGTCTTGAGCACCTGAAAGCAAAGCACGAATCCCATCTGTATAGAATGGGAATTTGGTACCTTCTGCCTTCATTTTTTTCTCAAGACCATCAACTACCATTTTAAGGTTTGTGAGGGGACCGTGGTCTTGGGCTAGCCTTGACTGATCACCAAGTTTAACTGATCGGGCTTTGCACTGTTCAAGTAGTTGTTTATTGATTTCCTGACCATTGATTAGAGGGTAAAGAACCATAAGATTTTCATTCTTGAGAGAGGACTGTCGATCAAAGTATTTTGTGCTCCTACATTCAGAATCCTCTGAGTTTTGCTTGACGCATAAATAAGGATCAACACCGCGAGATAAATAACGAAAAACCATCATTCTGGTTTGGCCATTAATGGGATGCAGGACAATCCCAAGCATTCTGCAGAAATTCTCACTGATGAAGGCCGTGAGAACTTTGGGACTTTTGTCCCTGTGTACAATGGGAACCCCACCTTCATAACCCCAGAATTCCGTCGTGACACCAGAACTATCCTCACCGCTCTTGATTTTATCAATGCAGGGGAGCATTCTATTGTTGATGAACTCCATCATGGCATCTGGACTTGACAGACCGGAGGCTGCTTCATTAATATGTCTGATTAAATTCTGTATCAACTCGTTTATATCTTTCAAGTCAACTTCTCGCAGCGAGCCTTCACCAAAAATCTCTTTAGTACGATGAGCAACAAATTTCGGGTCCAACGCCTTGGCAATCGGGAACCGTTCATCATCTTTGTTATTGCTACTTTTAGCACCCTGAGCAAGCATTCTGGAGGGGTCATTCTTCTTGACCCCGGAATCGGAATCACAATGTCTTGTCACAAGCACCGTGATAGCCTGCCTAAAAAGCTGAGGAGATGAAGCGTCATCCGTAAGGCCATGTTCAAGATAACTCTCATAGATATTCTGATGGCAGGACGTCATGCGTGTAAAATCAAGTAAATTGGCGTTCACGCCAAGATAACAGCACTCAATAGGCTGATATTTGAGGGCATCAACATCGGAAGGAAGGGTGCTGTTGTGATAAGTCAGCATTGAAAAAGCCATCTCTTTCGCCTTACAATAAATAGGGTACTTGTTAAGAAGACAATCAATAGGGGCGTCGTTTTCGGGATTCATGATCGTTGTGATGTTTCAAAAGAGAACTTATGAGGACAGAGTGGTGGGGACAATAAGGGAGGGAGTAAGCGATTTCGAACAG
>JBIPMC010000262.1:0-3342 GCA_044369345.1 Terrimicrobiaceae bacterium | reverse complement strand
TAGTTTCACGGGTCATGGCAAAGCAAGCACTCGGCAAGGGTCTCGGCGCGCTCATCAACAAACGCGTCGCCAGCCCAGCTCCCATCGAGGAGCACGGGGAGAAAATCCAAAAGCTCCCCCTTTCCAGCATCACGCCCAGCCCGCTCCAGCCGCGCCAAGATTTCCCCACCGAGCATCTCAATGAGTTGGTGGAGAGCATCCGCGAGCGCGGGATCATTCAGCCGTTGATCGTCCGCCAGGTCGATGGCACCTACGAACTCATCGCTGGCGAACGCCGTTGGCGCGCCGCGAAGGAACTCGGACTCTCCGAGGCTCCAGCCATCGTGCGCGAAGCCAGCGACCGCGAGGTTTTGGAGTTGGCGCTCATCGAAAACCTGCAACGCGAAGGGCTCAACCCGATTGAGGAGGCCGCCGCCTACTCGAAGCTGCATCAGGATTTCAGCCTCACGCAGGAGGAAATCGCCCGCCGAGTTGGAAAAAGCCGCGCTGCCGTGGCCAATGCCATGCGCTTGCTGGATCTCGCAAGCGATGTGCAGTCTCTACTCAAACACAGCCGCATCTCGGTCGGCCACGCGAAGGTGCTGCTCTCGCTCCGCAGCCAGGAGGAGCAAAAACTCCTCGCCGACCAGATCGTGCGCTCCGGCCATTCGGTGCGCGTTGCCGAAAAACTCGCTGCGCAGCTCATGCAAGAAAGCGGCCAGCCACGCAAAGGCCGCGCCAAAAACCGCCCGCAAGAGCCCGTCGCCGCCATGCAGCGCGTGCAAAATCTCCTCACCCATCGTCTCTCCACGCGCGTCTCAATCCATCATGGCCACAAGAAGGGCCACATCGCGATAGAGTATTACGGCCACGACGACCTCAACCGCATCCTCAGCCTGCTCGGAGTCGTAGAGGAATAACCAGTGTCTGCCCTTGATAAAATCCTGATGCCTGCGGTGAATTTCTTCGACTCGGATTATTTTCCCGAGGGCGTGGAAAAAACGCGCGGGCTACCTGAGCGCTTTGAAGTCAAGCGCGCCGTTCCGTTTCTCATTCTTCACCTTGGTTGCCTCGGCGTGATCTGGGTTGGCTGGAGCTGGGCGGCCATGGCGACGGCGGCGGCGCTATATTTTTTGCGAATGTTCGCGATCACGGGATTTTATCACCGCTACTTTTGCCATCGCGCTTTCCACACTTCGCGGCCGATGCAGTTTTTGTTCGCGCTCGCAGGGCTGACTGCCGTTCAGCGCGGGCCGCTCTGGTGGGCGGCGGTGCATCGCCACCATCATGCGCACTCGGACGACGAGCACGATGTCCACTCTCCGGGCGTAAAGGGTTTTCTATGGGCGCACATCGGCTGGCTCACCAGCAGCCGGAATTTTCCCACCGACTACCGCCTCGTGAAGGATTTGGCGAAATACCCGGAGCTGGTTTTTTTGAACCGTTTTGACCTCATCGGGCCGGCGATTTTGTTTGCAGGGCTCTTTGGCTTCGGAACCGCGCTAGAGGCTTACGCGCCCGGCCTCGGCACCTCGGGCTGGCAAATGGTCGTCTGGGGTTTCTTCATCAGCACGACTGTGCTTTTCCATGGCACCTGTTTCGTGAATTCGCTTGCTCACTGTTTTGGAAACAAGCGTTTCGACAACGGCGATGACAGCCGCAACAGCCTGTTCATCGCGCTCGTCACGCTCGGCGAGGGTTGGCACAACAACCATCATCAATACCAGGCCTCGGCACGGCAGGGCTTCTACTGGTGGGAGATCGATATTTCCTACTACCTCATTCGCCTGATGGGGCTTTTCGGCATCGTCTGGAATATCAAGCCGGTGCCGGCCGGAGTTTACGCAAAAGCCGCCCCCCCCCGAAGTGAGTGAGCGGATCGCCATCGTCGGGACCGGCGTCGCCGGCATGGGAGCGGCTTGGCAACTCCGCCGCTCGGCTGAGATCACACTCATCGAGCGCGATACGCGACCGGGCGGCCACACGAATACTGTGACGATCGACGAAGACGGCCAGGCCGTGCCGATCGACACGGGATTTATTGTTTTCAACCACGCCACCTACCCGAATCTCGTGGCGCTTTTCCGCGAACTCGGGGTGGAAACCAAACCCGCCGAGATGTCGTTCAGCGTCCGCCACGAGCCGGCGAATCTCGAATACAACGGCATGGGGCTGGACAAACTTTTCGCCCAGCGGCGAAACATCGTGCGGCCCCGCTTCCACGCGCTCGTGCTCGCGATCATGCGGTTCTTCCGTGTCGCCCGAGCCGCGCTAGGAAAACCCGCAGATCTCGAATGCACCGTTGCCGAGTTTGTGGATCGGCACCGGCTGGGACGCGATTTTCTTGAATTTTATCTCGTTCCGATGAGTTCGGCGGTTTGGTCCACGGAGCCAGGGCGCATGCTGGATTTTCCCGCGCTCAGCCTGATCCGTTTTTTCCAAAACCATGGATTCCTCGGCGTCACCACCCACCATCCGTGGTTCACTGTCAGCGGCGGCTCGCAAAACTACCGCGATAAAATCCTCGCCGCTTTCGATCCCGTGCGCCTTCCAGCCAAGGTTGTCGCCATTTCGGAGAGCGAGGAAAAAGCCCGGGTGCGAATCGAAGACGGCACGGAATTGGAATTCGATCGCGTGATCATCGCCACTCATGCGGACGAGGCATTGGCGATGCTGGCCGCGCCGGATGCGGATCAACGCAGACTTCTTTCGGCATTCCCCTACCAGGAAAACACGGCCACGCTCCACACCGACACCTCGGTGATGCCGCGCGCTCGCCGCGCCTGGGCTTCATGGAACTACCGAGTGGAAAGCCAGCCGGGCGGAGGAACCCGCGCGACGACGCATTATTGGATGAACTCGCTACAAGGCGTTTCCAAAAAACGAAACTACTTCGTCTCGATCAACGGCGCTGAGAGCATTCTCGAGGCAGCCGTGCTTTACCGGACGGTGTACCACCATCCCGTCTACACTCTTGAAGCCATGCGCGCGCAGCGGGAGCTTCCTTCTCTGAATAACCGCTCTCCCCGCCAGCGAGTGTTTTTTTGCGGAAGCTATTTCCGGCATGGGTTCCATGAGGACGCTTATTCCTCCGCTGTGGACCTTGCCCGCGTGCTTCGGCCGGTTCTGGCGCGATGAACTCCTGCCTCTACGAGTGCACCGTGATGCACCGTCGGCTCGCGCCCAAGAGACACGAGTTTGTTTATCGGATTTTTCTTTTCCTCTTCGATCTCGAGGAATTACCGGAAATCGAGCGCCGAGTTCCGTTTTTGAGCGTTAACGCGCCGAATCTCTACTCGCTCCGCAAAGAGGATTACTTCCAGTTCCACTCGCGCGGCATCCGCCATAACCTTGATACCTTCC
>JBIPMC010000261.1:0-3344 GCA_044369345.1 Terrimicrobiaceae bacterium | reverse complement strand
TGCTGGAGTCCCCGGATGTGAGCGCGGCGATGAAGGAAAAGATGAGGCAGGAGAAGGCCGCTCTGAACCCCTTCGAGTTGCACCGGCAGTTGGAGGAGGGGCTGCGCGCGATCCTGCATCGGGCGCTCCATTCCAGTCGTCCTACGGACTCCTTGCATTCCGCGCCCGATGCAGGCAAAGAGATGGTCAGTTCGGTGTCATGACTTACGAGTCAACGACCCCACCTTCCCGGACCACCTCCGGTGTCATGGACTTTTGAGTCAACGCGGTCAGCGTTTGAGCGACTCACGGACTCCAGCGATGACAAAATCCTGCTCGGTTTCGGTGAGGTAGGGATTCAGCGGGAGGCTGATCACTTCGCGGGAGGCGGCCTCGGCGGCTGGGAAGTCGCCGTATTTGTAGCCAAGGTGGGAGAACACAGGTTGCTCGTGCAGGCACTTCGGGTAATAGACGGCGGTTGGGATGCCTTTGGCTTTAAGTGTTTCGCCGAGAGTGTCGCGATCCGAAACGCGCAGGGTGTATTGGGCATACACATGGGTGTTTCCTTCGCGAATTTCAGGAGTCTTGCAAACATCGCGGAGCTTATCGCTGTATCGCGCGCCGAGTCGCTCGCGAGCCACCACCTCGTCTGAGAAGCCGGGCCACTTCCCGAGCATGATCGCAGCTTGGAGGGTGTCGAAGCGCCCGTTCATGCCGACGAGATCATGGTAATGCCGGCGGATGCCGCCATGGGTGCGGATTGCCCGCATTTTTACGGCGAGGTCGTCATCATTCGTAAAAAGCGCGCCGCCCTCGCCGTAGCAGCCGAGAGGTTTTGCCGGGTAGAAACTCGTGCTAGCAATGGTCGTCACCCCGCAGCTTTTTCGACCGTGGCGGGTTGCTCCGAAACTTTGCGCGGCGTCTTCGATGACCGTCACGCCAAGCTTGGCGGCAATGGCATTGATGGCGTCGTAGTCGGGCATTTGTCCAAACAAACTCACGGGTAGCAGAGCTTTTGTCCGGGGAGTGATGGCGGCCTCGATACGGTCCACGGCGATGTTGAAATCCAGCGGGTCGATATCGACGAAAACCGGCTTCGCGCCGACCTGAAGCACGACCTCGGCGGTGCTGATCCAAGTGAATGGCACGGTTAGGACCTCGTCCCCGGAGCCGATCTCTAGAGCGCGCAGAGCGATCTCTAGGCTATCGGTGCCGCTCGCAACTGTGATCGCATGGCGACAGCCGACATGCTTTGCAAGGACGGCCTCCAGTTCCTCGACCTCCGGCCCCATAATAAAACGGCCGTGATCTAAAACCCGGTCGATGCGTTCGCGGATGGCGGGTTCGAATTTTTTGTATTGGGCTTTGAGGTCGATGAAATCCATGTGGCGTTGCGGGAGTTCGTGTCGATGCCTATGATCTCGATTTCTTCCATGAATCGCACTTTCTTTTTTCGCGTTGTTACAATTTTGGTCCTCGCGGGTTTTGCGCTGGAGGCGAAATCCTCCCCCAAATTGCAGTGCAATCAGACGGAATATGACTTCGGCACGGTCGATGGGGAGAAGCCAGTCTCGCATACATTCGAAATCCGCAACGCCGGCGACAGCGAACTCCTGATCCGAAAAATCCACGCGCCTTGTGATTGCACGAGTTTTTACCTGCCAAGCAAAAACTTGCCGCCGGGCGAATCTCTTTCGATTCCCGTGACGGTTTCGCTCAGTGGTCGGAAGGGGCTTCAGGAAAAAGGCGTTTTTCTTGAGAGCAATGATCCTGTGAAGCCTGGCCTTCAACTCACGCTTCGCGGAGTGGTCGGCTCTGGAATCGAGGTTCAACCACCGATGTTGACGATCCGAAAAAGCCCGAAATCTCCTGAGGTTTTCGGCGAGGTGACCGTTCGTGACCTGGCCAAAAAGCACTTGTTTTGTCTCGAAGCCAAGTCTGCGGAGGGGAAGGTCGAGGTCGAGACCAAACCGATTGAAAGCGGGGACGGATTTATTCTCCGCGCCTCGCCCATGGCCAATCTGGGACCCGGCCAGCATAAAGAGAAAATCCGGCTCAAACTGGATTCGGCGTCGCAGAAGGAAATGACGGTCAATGTGCAAATTCTGCTGCCGGCAGAGTTGATTGCTGCGCCGTCCATATTGCGGCTGGATACCAAGGCCGCCGCCCCCCTATCGCGCACGATTATTCTCAGGAGTCCAGCGGGGAACGACTTCACTGTCGGTTCAGTCGAGGTTCCCGTGGAGACAATGACGACGCGAATCGAGCGGATGGATGCGACCTCGACCCGGGTGGTGATTGGAAACATCCATCCAGCGCGTGAGCTCGATGGCAAAAAACTGGTCTTTCGGATCAGCGGCGCAAAGCCTCGGACAATCGAGGTGCCAGTGGCTGTTCCTCGTTGATCCCGAATCCAGCAGAATTAACCACAGAGCACAGAGCGCACAGAGGGTAAATAAATTGCTCCTCATCGCATCGGATCTTTTTGTCGAAGCCACCGCTTTCATAAACCGCTTCTGTGAATCTTGTTTAGCCTGTTCTGCTGTCTAAAAAAACCATTTCGGGTTGATCTCAACCCGTCAAAAAGTGGACTTCATGCAACCCGGGAAACCTCAAGCCAGCATTTTGCCGAACTTGACGCGCCACTTCCCGTTGCTAATACATGGTATGGGACGCCATTAATTAAACTCCTCTACCTGTTAATTTTGCCAATTTCTAACTCTACCAATTTCCTGCAGGAAGTCATAGCCGTTGGTGGTATTGCGCTGTTTATCTTTGTATCAATCAGCTTACGGCAGGCTGTGGAAAAAGCGTGGCAACGAAGAGCCACATCCCATTGCAAGGAACTGGCCCGCACTTGCGCCGACTGCAAAAGTGTGGCATAGCCAATTTTTGGAACTGAAAATCGTTACAAGTGCCCCATTTGCAGCAGGCAATTTTCAGGACCACCCCACAGCAAAAAATTGTAACTCAAAAAGAACCCGACGGTAGGGGCTTGTGCAAAGTTTGGGCGATGACAGGAAATTCGCTTTTATAGAGTGCTATGTCCTTCAGGGTTGTTTGAGCTCCTGCTTGGCGCTCGCGGTTTTTTGGGATTTCGTGAACTCGATTAGGTCCGAGATGATTCGAACGGTTTCGTTGCGGATGGGATCCGGTTCAGGAGTCTTGTCTTTCTTCTCAGAAGTCTCTTTAATTTCCTCTAGTTCTTCGTATTTTTTATCACGCTCCCGTTCGTAAGCGACTAGTTCGAGGTCCGCTCGGTTGTTTTTCACATCATCCAAGGTGACTTGCCAGACCTTGGCATTGATGATTGGTCCACGCAAGAGGCGTTCGGCTTTGCGGGCCTCGGTGCGGGCCTTGTCGTC
>JBIPMC010000033.1:0-11176 GCA_044369345.1 Terrimicrobiaceae bacterium | reverse complement strand
CGTCACCATCCCTCAACGCAACGCGCTGTTCCTTGTTTTTCCGGCCGAGCCCTTCGGCATCGAACTTCCCGAAGGCGAGTGGCGGACGGCTTCGATCGATCAGCAGCACGCCGCCGCGATCCGTGAAGAGAGCGGGATGTGTTTCATGATCTTGCGCCGCAGCAGCCTGGCCTCGGTGCAGGATTTGGTCGGAGCGTCTGGGCGCTGAGCCCTATTTGAGAGAATCCATCGCGGCCTGTACCTCCGCCGCATGCTTGGCAGTTTGGGCGGACTCCGCTTTCCACACGATTTTGCCGTTCTTGATCAAAAACGACTGGCGCTTTGTGACCGGCAGCACGCCCATCATGGCGGGAACTCCGAAAGCCTCGGCCGCCTTGCCCTCCTTGTCGGCGATGAGCGGGAAGGGAAGTTTGTAGTGGCTCTGGAATTTTTTCTGATCCTCGGCCGTGTCTCGGCTCACTCCGATGATCTGGAGATTTTCCGAGCGAAGCGTCTCGAAAGCATCGCGCAACGAACAAGCCTGCGCCGTGCATCCGGGCGTGTCGGCTTTGGGATAAAAGAAAACTAAAACCGGCCCTTTCGCGTAGGCGTCTGCGAAGCGGAACTCCGCGCCGTTTTCATCCGAAGCCGTGATGTTGGGGGCGGGCGAGCCGATTTCCAAGGCTTTGACTTTGCCGATCAATCCGAAAAGACCCATAGTAAGAATAACGCCAACAATTTTGTGAGCAGGCATGGGCAATTCCTAACCCTCCTCAAGGTTGTTGGCAAACCGCCAGTCTCGATCCGAAGTGAAAAAGTTCGCCTTCCTTGCCCTTTGTCTCGCCGCAGCCCTCGCCGCTGGATCGGGGAGTTTTTTCGACCGCGCCGAAACCATGCAACGCGCCGCATCGGGATTCGCTGCGCGTCATGGGCTGGTGGCAGAGGAACTTCGCGACAAACTCGTGGCGCTCGCATTCGAGTCCGGCGGCTGGATGGCCGCAGATGCGCTACGCAGCCTGGGAACCGTTGTGCCGGTTTTTCTCTCGTTGCTCCTCGCGGCCGCGCTGGTCTCGCGGCTGCCGTGGAATTGGGTGCGCCGCAGCCGGCGGTTGCTTCCGCTGGTGGCGCTGGGCGTTTTTGCGTGGGGCGTATGGAATGGTTTTTTTGTTTGGCGCCACGGAATTCGTGATCCGCGCCTGCTGGCCCCGTCCGAGCTTTTGGGGAAGGCCGCGAAAATCCAAGGTCGCGTATTTTTCAGCCCGAGCGCCCTTTTTCTCGCGCCACTTTTTGCTCTGGAAAAGCTCGAACCCAATTCCTCCCTCTCCGAAGCCTCGCGCTTATCCGCTTTTCCCGCCGAGTGGCGCGCCGAGGATCGCAAGTCCCCTTTCTCCGCTGTCGTTCTCACTGGCCAACTCGCGCCATCCAATCCGCTTTTGGAAATGCTCGCAGCCTTGCCTGGATGGAACTTGGCGGCCACTGACAACCACGGAGTTCTTTTTATGCGCGGCGGCAGGGGCACGGAGGGGCCGACTGTCGATTCCGCCAAAAACCTCTTCCCGAATCCCGCCGATCAAGCCCTCTACCTCGCCCAGTCTGCGTTGATTCTCGAGGGCCTGCAGCGTTCCGGATCGGCCCGGAAATTGATGAGCCTCGCGCTCGAAATCGCTCCCGACAATCCCCGCGTGCTTTTATGTTCCGCCAGTTTGGCTTCGACAGAGGGCCGATGGAGCGCCGTCCGAGAGGCAGCCAAGAAGGTTCTCAAAAAAATGCCCGGCTCCGCGCCGGCCGCCTATCTCCTCGCGCTGGCGATGTTCGAATCCGGCGCGTTTTCCAAAGCCTCCGCCGAAATCGCTGCCCTCGCCGAACGGCATCCGAACGATTCCCAAATCCTCCGTCTCCAAGCCCGCATCGCCAGCGCCGACAACGATCCGGCCACCGAAGTCGATGCTCTGGAACAACTCCTCTCGCTCGCGAAAAAACAGAACCAGCCAACCGTAAACCTTCTCGTTCTTCTAAGCCAGGCGTGGGCAAAACGAGGATTTCCCGATCAAGCGCTCGAAAATTACCAAGCTGCGCTGAAGGCAAATCCTCCCCCGGAGGTGAAAAAGCAAATCGAAGACTCCATGGCGACCATTCGCCAGCGCACCCGCTGAGCTCTGTCTCGCTCAGGCCGTTTGCAGCGCAGGAATCACCTGCCATGTGTCCAGCCACGCGCGCATGGATTTGCGGAACTCCTCGGCGGCCTCGTGAACGCGCTCTTGGAGTTCAGCCATTTCACGGCGGGAGATTTCTTTTTGACCGGCCACCACGGCGCGATATTCCACCAATAATTCCTCCCACGAAAGCAACGCCTCGTTCATCTGATCACGAGCGGATTCGACCATCGCGCGGAAAGAGTCGGCCACTGGCGTGGTTTGCAGCTTCACGGCCAGTTGACGCTCGTGTTCGCGCACCTCGGCTTTGAGGATTTTTTCCTCCGGCACGGTGCGCAGGTTCCAAGTGAGACCGACTTTTTCGAGCAGCCAGATTGTCCATTTGGTGGGATCGAATTGCCAAGGTTTCACGCCGTTGCGGTAGTCGTGTTGAAACTCGTGGTGGAAGTTATGGTAGCCCTCGCCAAAGGTAAAAAACGCCATCAACAAGCTGTCGCGTGCCGAGACATTGCTCGAATAGGGTCGCTTGCCGATCCAATGGCAGAGCGAATTGATGCAGAAGGTCATGTGGTGCACGAAAACGACGCGCGCCACGCCGGCAATCAGAAAGCCTCCCAGCGCTGCCACTGGCCCGCCGTAAGCCCAACCAATCGCCGATGGCACGACAAAGCTCATGATCATAGCGATCGGCACATAGTATTCATGCTGCCACCAGGCGAGTTTGTCTTTTTGCAAATCCCGCACCCAAGTCAGCGGCGTCTCCGGCCCGCGACGGAAAAGAAGCCAGCCTATGTGCGCATGGAAAAGCCCGCGATTGATGTCGTAGGGATCTTCTTCGTGGTCCACATGCTTGTGGTGTCGGCGGTGGTCGGCGCACCAACCGAGGGCCGACCCCTCGAAAGCCGCCGCACCGAAGAGCAGCGTGTAAAGCTTTACAACCGGACTCGCTTGAAAGGTCAGGTGCGAGAAAAGCCGGTGGTAGCCCAGCGTGATGCTCATCCCCGTCGAGATCGCAAAGAAAAGGAACAGCGCAACCTGGAAGACATCCAGCCCGTAATGCCAGATGTAAAGCGGCACGGCCGTGCAGGTGGCGCTAAAAGTCCCAATGAGAAAGACGCTGTTGGTGACCCGGATTTTTGGAAGCAGTTTTTTCATGAAACAATGGGAGAGTACAATTCGATGAGCAGGAAATCATCGTCGAACGCCACGGCATTGCAAGCCAAAGGGTGGGTGCTTCATTGCCTAAATTTTTCAGCCCGCGCCGAGAGCGCCGAGGATTCCCCCTTAATTCAAAAACTCGGATTTTAGGAATCATCGTTCGGCGGCGGAATCTCCTAGCCTTAGCCAACGAGGCAATTTGGACGGGGTTTTCCAGATCCACCGCCGGGTTGTCCGTTTGAGCGGTCTCTTGCGGTGCGGCATTTTGAGTTCCGATGCTCGTGCTATCTTTTTTGAAATTTGCAGGGGCCCTCGAAATCATAGGTCCAGTAGCCATGCGTTCCGCGAGAGCAGTTACAAACCATAACCGCATAATAGGAGCTTTTTCTGCGTATCGGTTTCGAACGACCTGCAGGCAATCGCCTTGGGCCATACGCCATATTTGGTCAGGGACTCCTTAAAGATAATCGCCTAATGCTGCCAGTCATTCATTTCTTGCTCATTCCCAACGTCTTTGGATTTGATGGCGTTGCAGGCCGGCCAAGTAACGGGCAAGCGAAAAGACCAAATCCTGCAAAAATGGGAAACTGCTTAAGCGTGTTGGGGAGATGTAGGCATATTAATAGCCGCAGGATGCAAACAAAAAAAATTCGAGGCGCCGAAGTTTTTTTGCAAATCTCAACGAGTTCTGGGTTTTATTCCTAAGAATCAACGGGTGGACACTTTCGCGCTTGGCATGGTATCCAAACTCCCATGAGCACGCTCGATTCCTTGATTCAGCAAGCCGTCACGGACGGGGAACTCCTCCCCGAGTCCGCTAAAAACATCAATGGCCTTCTCGGCAAAAGTTCCTCGCGGATCGACCGCACCTCGATCGAGGAATTGGCCGCCGCTGGCAACTGGGCCGAGCTGAATAACCGCTTCTTTCGCACCCTCGCCTTTGGCACTGGCGGTTTGCGCGGCAAGACGATCGGCGCTGTGGTCACCAAAGCCGAGCAAGGCAAACCGCAGCCGCTCGGCCGGCCCGAGTTCGCCTGCGCGGGAACGAATGCGATGAATCCCTACAACATCAGCCGCGCCACCCAAGGGCTCGTGCATTATGTGAAGGAGCATTTCGCCAAGCAGGGCCGCCCCGGAAAACCCGCCGTCTGCCTCTGCCACGACACGCGGTTTTTCTCCCGCGAATTCGCCGAACTCGCCGCCAAAGTCATCACAGACCTCGGCTGCGACGCCTATCTTTTCGAAGGCCCGCGCTCCACGCCTGAGCTGTCCTTTGCCGTGCGCCATGTGAAGGCCCAAGCCGGTATCAACCTCACCGCCAGCCACAACCCGCCCGAATACAACGGCTACAAAGTCTATTTCGAGGACGGCTGCCAGGTTACCGAACCCCACGCCTCCGCGATCATTGAAAAAGTCAACGCGGTGGAGAGCGAAAACTTCCCGCCGGTTCCCGATTCTCAGCGCGGCCGAGTGATTCCCATGGGCGTCGAGATCGACGAGGCCTACATCGAGCGCCTCGCCACGCTGCCGATCGATCCCGAACTCATCCACCGCGAAAATTCTCTCAAGATCGTCTACACCCCGCTCCACGGCGTCGGCGGCGTGATCATCAAGCCCATGCTCCAGCGCCTCGGCTTCCAATGCGACGCCGTAGCCGAGCAGGAAATTCCCGACGGCCGCTTCCCGACTGTCAAATCCCCGAATCCCGAAAACGCCGAAGCCCTGACCATGGCGATCGCGCAAGCCGACCGCACCGGCGCGGATCTCGTGATCGCCACCGATCCCGACGATGACCGCATGGGCATCGCCACGCGCAACGCAGCCGGAAAAATGGAACTCCTCACCGGCAACCAAATCGGCTCGATCCTCGCGTGGTATCGCGCCTCGCGATTTTTCGAAAAAGGCATCCTGAACGCCTCGAACCGCTCGCGCGGCGTGATCATCAAAACTTTTGTCACCACCGACCTTCAAAAAGCCATCGCCGAAAAATTCGGCCTGCGCTGTGTCGAGACGCTCACCGGTTTCAAATACATCGGCGAAAAACTCGGCAAATACGAAGCCGCCATTCCTGCCAGCCTCCGCGCCGATTACACCGCGCTCTCCGAGGAAACCACCCGCCGCCTGCGACTCGAGCATTCGAGCTTTTATGTCTTCGGTGGCGAGGAGAGCTACGGCTACAGCGCCTCGGACTTCGTGCGCGACAAGGATGGCAATTCTGCCGCTGTCCTCATTGCCGAAGCCGCCGCCTACGCGAAATCCCAAAACCTCACACTCGTCGGTCTGCTCGACCGCATCTTCGCCGAGTTCGGCGTCTATCTCGAGCGCGGCGAATCCCTCACGATGGACGGGGCCGCTGGGGCCGCACAGATCAAAAAACTCGTCGAGTCCTACGCGTCGAACCCGCTCGCCGAAATCGACGGCGCGAAGGTGGTCGAAATCCTGAACTTCGCCACCGACACGATCTACGATGTCGAGGGCGATCGCATTCCCGCCGAGGCTATGCTCATGGTCGCGCTCGCCGACCGGCGACGCGTGGCGATTCGCCCGTCAGGCACCGAGCCAAAAATCAAATACTACATGTTCGGCGCAAAAGTCCCCGAGGCCGGAAAAACCTTCTCGCCCGCCGAAGTCGCCGAAGCCCGCGAGTCGGTCAAATCCTCCCTCGGGCGCTTGTGGGAAAACCTCTCCGCCGATGCCATAGCGCGACTCGCTTGAGTCCAAGAGAGGCCTGGTTGGCAGGACCGGCGAGAATTTCGCCAACACGCTGAGGCCGCTCTGAAAAAAACCGCGCGCCAGCTCCAGCGTAACACGGGAAAGACAAATGGTTGACCCGGGAGGGCAACCGGAGCGAAGCGGAAAAGCAGAGCCTTCCTCGACAAGCGCTGTGAAGCTGGATTCTGTAAGCCCTCAGCCGATCTTGAACGCCTCGCGGAGTTCATGGATCACGACGGCAGACATTTTGCTGACCTGCCCGATCGCGGTGGCGTTAATCACCGCCTCGGCCGTGGATTCCAAAACCTCGAGCCGGTCGAACACATCCAAGACACTCCCGCCCGTCACCAGCACGCCGTCGTTTTCCAAAATTGCGGCCGGCGATGCGGCCGTGATGTGATCCGCGATGCGGTCGTCAGTGCCGTATTGCAGACCGTGCGGCACGCGGCCCACCTCGCGCAAGAAAACATAACTCTCGGGGATCGTGCGGCTGTCGAATTCCGAATCTGTGATGCTGAACGCCGTGGCATTCACCGGGTGGCTCATCACGATGGCCTGAACATGCGGGTGCTTGTGGTAGATTGCACGGTGCGCGGGAAGCACGCGACTGGGAAATTTCCCCGCCTCCGCCTCGCCGCCCTTCACCAGCACGAAATCCTCGATGCCAAGCAATTCGCGGTCGCGGCCGGTCGGCGTGATCAAGATCGAATCGCCATCCACCCGCGCCGAAAAGCTCCCCTCGGTGCTGATGAAAAGCCGCTGACGACACCCCCGCCTCAGGAAAAGCTGGAGCTGGCGGCGCAATTCCTGTTCCCGCCCGCAGGCCTCGCCGGGCTGGTATTTTCCAGAGACGGTTTTCCGGTTTTCCGTGAGCGCGAGTTGCTCCGCCGAAAGCGTCCGGATTTTTCCGATCTGGTTGCCCTTGATGATGGTTTTCGCCGCAAACTCAAAAGCCTCGAAACGCTGAAATGCCTGCGAGAGCGAGGTGCCGCCGACCACCACACCGTGGTTCTCAAGGATCACGCTATCGTTCCCTTGCTGAAATGCCGCCGCGATTTTTTCGCCAAGCTGCGCGCTGCCGGGCAGCGCGTAGGGTGCAAACCCCGTGCGTCCGCAAACTGAGTGCGCTTGATGAAAAACGCGCGTGTCCGGCACCTCGCGGCAAATACTGAACGCGACCAGCGCCACAGGATGCGCATGCACAATCGCGCGGATATCCGGCCGCACCGCATAGACCGCCTTGTGAAACGGAAACTCCGAAGAAGGCGGATGCTGCCCGTCCACCGAGCCATTGGGCCCCACTCGCACGATATCATTGCGCGTGAGGCTGCCCTTGTCCACCCGCGCCGGCGTGATCCAAACATCCCCGCCTGGCTCGCGGATCGAGAGGTTCCCGCCCGAAGTGGTCGTCATGCGGTAGCGGTAAATCCGCTCCATCGTCGCCATAATTTCGTCGCGCGGGTGTGTGAGTTGTCTGTTCATGGGCAAGAGAGATTGTGGGTTTTAAATGGAGAAAAATCCGGGGGTGTAAAGTTTCTTCTGTAATTGGGCTCTTCACGATCTGACTGCCCGGAAAAGGGCTTGCGCGAAGTTCGCCGGGAGCTGGCCAGTGTGGTTTCCAGTTGGGGTGCAACAAAACACACACATGACCAACCACATCGATTCTGATCTTCTGAACACCGTTTTGCCACTGCTCACCTCCGAGGGCTCTTCTGGCTTTGCCGAAGGCCTGCGCCTCCTCGTCGATGAGGCCATGGTTCAGGAGCGCTGCGCCGTCCTCCAAGCCCGTCCCTACGAGCGCTGCGATAGCCGCTTGGGCCGCGCCAACGGGTTCAAACCAAAAACCCTCGCCACCCGTGTCGGCCCCATCCAGTTCCGTATCCCCCAGGTTCGCGACGGCGTGAGCTTTTATCCCAGCGCCCTCGAAAAAGGCATCCGCAGCGAATGAGCCCTCATGCTCTCTCTGGCTGAGAGGTATGTCCAAGGCGTCTCGACTCGCAAAGTTACCAAAATCGTCGAGGAACTCTGCGGGCATTCCGTCAGTTCCACCCAGGTCAGCGCTGCTGCCGCCAAACTCGATGCCGAACTCCAATCCTGTCGCGATCGCCCTCTGGGAAGTTGTTCCTACATGATTTTGGACGCCAGATACGAAAAAGTCCGACAGGGCGCCCAACTCCTGGACTGCGCCGTCCTCATCGCCATCGGGATCGGCCCCGATGGGAAACGCACCGTTCTCGGTGTCAGCGCCGCCCTCAGCGAGGCCGAGGTTCACTGGCGCAACTTCCTGGCCTCTCTTCAATCCTGGGGGCTTCGCCGTCTTCTCTCTCCCGATCCCCCACCAGCGCCGCATGCGCACAAGCAATGCCCTTGAGCGCGTTAACCAGGAACTCAAGCGCAGGACCCGCGTCGCTTCCCTCTTCCCAAACGAAGCCTCCCTTCTCCGTCTCACCTCCACTCTCCTTTGCGAAATCAACGAGGAGTGGCTCTCCGGCAAATCCTACCTCAACATGAACCCTGCTGACCTACTCCAAAATTAACCGCTCACTTTTACAGAATAAAAATTGCGCCGCCTTTAAAATCCCCTCGCGCCTCACACGTTTTCGAGGCAGGATCCGCAATTATCGGACTCCCAGCGCGAAAACGGCTCCTTCACGAGCTGTGAATTGTAGTAGCGCGGGTCGTGGGAGACTTCTTTACCGGCCCATTCGGGGATGGAAATCGGCTGATTTTCGCTTTCGAGTTCGACTTCCGCTATGCGCAGGCCGTCGTTTTCACCGTGGAAAATATCGACCTCCCACTTCAAGCCGGCGTGCATGAGGATATGCCGGGTCTTGTCGATCAAGGGGGAGGGACAAAGGGCCAGCATGCATTCGGCGTCAGCGACGGGAATCGTGTACTGCATTTCCAAGCGGGAGATGCCGTTGCGACTGCCTTTGACCGTTAGAGTGGCGAAATCCCCAGCGATTCGAACACGGACGCTTTTTTCGGAATCAGCGCACAGGTAACCTTGTGACAAGCGCTTAGGCTCACCAACGACCTGACTCCGCCAAGAGTCGCCAATGAGGAGAAATTTTCGTTCGATTTCTAGAGGAATGCCGGTGCTGTTTACCATGAGGAGCATCATTAGCGGTGTTCAGGAAGATTGTCACGAAGGCGCTCCAAGTGCGACATTATTACTCGTTTTTCTAAAGTATAATTGCGCCATAAATGCGACATATATTCTCATACTCATGAAATTTCCAAAGAGTAAAGAAAATCATAACCCTTTTCATTAAGTAATTATAAATACCATTTGATGGCACCTCAACAGATTGGCATGGATTTCGCTGAATAATGTCAGAGCAACAAAGCTCGAAACAACAAACCAAAGAATAAAAACCACTATGAAACTCATCCAATACACCACACCAACATTGTCCGCTTGGACGCCCTTCAATCGCTTGGCGCCTTTTCAGGATTTGCTAGATTCGGCGTTCGACGCAGGCACCAGAGGCGCGGGCCGTGTTCCGCCAATGGATATCCATGAAAGCATGGACGCGGTCTCTGTGAATCTCGAACTCGGCGGAATGAAGAAGGAAGATTTCGACATTTCGCTTGCAGAGGACACTGTCACGGTATCCGGTCAGAGGAATCTCGACGACGCAGGTGAAAACTCGCGCACCGAACTCTTCCGGGGCGCTTTCAGTCGCTCAATCACCCTCCCCTGCCCTGTGCAGGTCGGAAAAGTGAAGGCAACTTACCAAGACGGTATCTTGAGCATCACGCTACCGAAGGTCGAAGAAGTGAAGCCACGCAAAATCTCCGTGGGCTAAAAATCCACGCGCAAACATAACCTCATCACCGGCGGAGCCAAAAGCCCGCCGGTGTTTTTTTGCTTCTTAATCCTCGTTCGCGAGCGCAGCGGCGATGAAGCCCTTGAAGAGCGGGTGCGGGTGATTCGGGCGGGACTGGAACTCCGGGTGGTATTGGCAGGCGAGGAACCATGGGTGGTTCTTCAACTCGATCAACTCCACGAGCTTGTCGTCGGGAGATGTTCCCGAAATCACAAAACCTGCAGCCTCCATTTGCTCGCGATATTTCTGATTGAATTCGTAGCGGTGCCGGTGGCGCTCGGAGGCGTGGGTTTTTCCGTAAACTTGGTGGGCCAGCGTGCCCTCGCGGATTTTGGTTTCCCAAGTCCCAAGCCGCATGGAAGCCCCCTTGTCGGTGACATCGACTTGGTCATCCATCAAGGAAATGACCGGGTGCGGTGAGGCAGGGTCGAACTCCGTGCTGTTGGCGTTTTCGAGTCCACAGGCGTTTCGAGCAAATTCGATCGAAGCGACCTGCATGCCGAGGCATAGCCCGAGATAAGGAGTGCGGGACTCGCGGGCAAATTTGGCAGCCTTGATCTTGCCCTCCACGCCACGATCTCCGAAGCCGCCCGGAACGAGAATTCCAGCTACGCCCTGCAGATATTTTTCGGCACCCTCCGTTTCGATGGCCTCGGCATCGACTTGAACAATATCGATACCGCAATCCTGCGCCGCACCGGAGTGGGCCAGCGATTCGTAGATACTTTTGTAGGCATCTTGGAGCTCGAGATACTTGCCAACGATCGCCACACGGACGCGTCTCTTCGGCTGAATGAGGCGTTGGACGAAACGCTTCCACTCGCTGAGGTCGGGCTCTGGAGTTTCCAGTCGAAGCAACCGGCAGGCGATTTTATCGAGCCCCTCTTCGCGGAGATTGAGCGGCGCTTCGTAAATGGTGTGGTCCACATCACCGGCTTCGATCACGGCATCGAGCGGCACATTGCAAAACATCGAGAGCTTCTGGCGCACTTCCAGGTCGAGCGGCATCTCGGTGCGGCAGATCAGCATTTGGGGCTGAATGCCGATCTCGCGGAGTTTGGCGATACTCTGTTGTGTGGGCTTGGTCTTGAGCTCCCCAGCGGCCTTGATAAACGGCACGAGAGTCACATGCATGATGATCGCGTTGTCGTGGCCGACCCCAAGGATGAATTGGCGAATCGCCTCTAGAAACGGCAAACCCTCGATGTCGCCGGTCGTTCCACCGATTTCGGTGATGAGGACATCAGCACCCGAATTTTGGGCCACGGAGCGGATGCGGTTTTTGATCTCGTCCGTAATGTGCGGGATAACCTGCACCGTCTTGCCGAGATAATCGCCGCG
>JBIPMC010000496.1:0-3361 GCA_044369345.1 Terrimicrobiaceae bacterium | reverse complement strand
TTTCGGTTCTTACGTCATTGGTCTCGGAGTGTTTCGAGCCCTCTAACATACTTCGAAGTACGCGTCAAAGGGAGTCCAACTGATTACCAATCGCGTTTGAAATCGAAGGAATCGTCTCGAACTGAGAATCAAGAAGAAAAGCCAAGATCCAACTGATCGCTCGTATCTTCAAGTCGAACTGACAACTTCAAACAATCAACAATGTCAAGCAACACATCAAGCACGAAAGTGGACATTCCTCGTTGGGACGGTACTCGTGAATCCTACTCGACGTACAGTTTCAAAATCAATGCGCTCTGCTCTGTTCTCAAGTGCAGTGACGCTCTAAATCCGACCAAGATGGCCAACTGTCCAACGCAATCCGAATACGATCTCCTCGATCAAACTTCAACCGATCCAGCTGTTACGAACAGGATCAAGATCTGGAAAGCGAATGACATTCTCGCCGGGTACTTCTCACTCGGTCAAGACGGAACAACGGGAGTCGATGCCATCAAGGAGACAATGAATGATGAGTATCCAATGGGTCGTCCGTACCTCGCTCTTGAGAAGCTTAATCGTATCTACAAGCCAAAAGACGTCACTTCCAAGATCATTATGAAAACAGAAGTTGAGGCAGTCACGTTCAAGCAAGCCGATGACTATCGCGCTGATGTCAACCACGTCATGAGCAAGTACGAACACAAGTTGAGCGACTCAGAACTACTCGAGGTCATGGTGGGAAAGACGGGCAACACCACCTTCATCAAGGAGATAAACGACGAGCTGAAGAAGGTTAACCCCAGCTTCGAGTCTTGCTGCATTGAAATTGCAGCTCTCCAACGTCTCGCCAAGGTCAAGACAGGCCCAGTTCAGCAACCAAAACAGAAGGAGGTGTCATTGTCAAATCAAGGCACCAGTAGCGGCAGCGGCGGCGGAGGATCTAAATCGAAATGCAGTCATTGCGGCGAAGCTCACAAGCGCAGTGACTGCAAGAAGTTGAAGGAGGCACTCGCCAAGCAAGGTGATTGCAAGTGGTGCGGCAAGAAAGGTCACCTCTCCGACTCGTGTTTCACCAAGTATCCCGACAAGAAGCCCAAGTGGCTCAAGTTGAAGGGATCGAAGACTTCTGAGGCCTCTGCAAGCAACCTTGAAGTCACTCTTGCCTCTGTGCAGGATTTTCATTAGGCTTGGCTGACGCACCGCAACTCAGTCAAGTATCTCAAGAGTTATCTCTTTGTGCGGTCGGCGCCAACGGCAATGGCTTCGACCTTGTCAACGTGCTTATCGAACTCGCCCACAGTGGAATCAGTACCGAACACACTGACATCACCGGTGCATTCGTGCATCAAGACTTAACAGTGGATCGTGGAGTCATGTCCGACGATCCCGTCACTCTGCCTTTCGTACTGTCTGGCAGCACATCATCATCAGTATCCGGCGACTTGTCGGAAGTATCTTTGGCATCCAACGACTTGTTAGGTGCATCTGTGGAATCTGGCGACCTGTCAGGTTTGTCTGGCGACCTGTCGGACTCGTACCACGCCTCTGGCCTTGAGCCATGCATATTTTCACCTTCACAGGTAGTGAGGGAACTTGTAGAGTCAGATGAAGTGTCTGATCTCTCTGCACTCATGTCCAACGACTTGGAGGACACGAACACTCGCACTGATATTACCGAGCTCCTGTGTGCGGAGCTGGACTTGTCAATGCCGTACTCGCTCGAATGTCTTAAGCACCCTGACTTATGGATCGGAGACACAGGCGCGAGCATGCACACTACCAGATATAAGACGCACGGGTTCAACTTTCGCGCGGGATCTTCGAGTGTAGGTGCAACCGGGAGTGCAGTTGAAGCTGAATGTTCCATGGACATCCGTGGTCAGTTTGTAAATCGCGACGGTTCGCTTGGGATCGTGGCTACTCTCACACATGTGGGATTCAGTAAGCGGCACAACTTCAACCTGTTAAGTGTCACCAGTTTGTGGCAACAAGGTTGGAGCACGCAATCTGGCGACTCCGAGGGTCTGAGTATCATTGGACCTGACGGGGGGTCTGTCATCAATTTTGATATAGTCGTGCGCACCACGCGAGGTGCGATATACGTTGGTCGTTTTGTGCGCCTGGCGCGCGCCGACGGCACTGAAATATTAGGGGCTAACCCTTCAACAAAGCCTAGGAAGATGTCCATTCTTGCGGCGCATCGAATGCTAGGTCATAAGTCCGAAGATTCTACTCGGCTAACTGCCAAGTCTTTGGGCATAATTATCACGAGGGGCAGCATGCCTGTGTGCGAAGCTTGCGCGCTTTCCAAGGCCAAGCAAAAGAACGTTCCTAAGAAATCGACGGCAGAAGCTGCTACTCGACCGTTTCAACGTGTCCACACGGACATATCACAAATTAAGGTCCTAGATGAGGACCGAAACGAGGTCACATTATCCAAGACTTCATGGATCATTCGTGTTGATGCCTTTACTGGCAAGAAATTCTCAGCCTTCACCACAACAAAAAAGGCTTTTGGTGAGAACACTGTGGAGTGGCTAACTCAGCTAACCAAGCGTGGGGCTCATGTTGAGGTACTGCGTATGGACCCGTCAGGCGAGAATAAAGCCTTTGCTGAGAGAGTTAAACAGGTAGACTGTGCTCACTTACAGCCTGTTACCTGTGAAATTACTCCAAGGGATTCACCACAATTCAACTCTTTGGCTGAAACAGCTTTTCCGTATCTTGCTGCTTGTGCACGGGCAATGATGGGTGGTGCAAATGTGCCTATTGAATGCCGGAAGATGATAGTCATTGAGGCCTTAAAGACCATCACTCTCCTTGATGGGTTGGTCGTAGTTGAGCTAAATGGCATTCGGGACACTCGTGACGGTCATTGTTTCGGAGGCAACCCCAAGTGGGCATCCAAGCTTCGTACTTTTGGTGAGGCAGCTGTAGTCAAAGAAAAGAAAAGTGACAAGACCACAGACCGTGGAATCACAGTCATGTTCGTGGGATACTCTCTGGATCGGACAAGTGACTGTTACAGGTTCTGGAACCCAGATAAAAACAGCATCATTGAAACTCGTGATGCAATCTTTCTCAACCAAATGTACTTTGGTCGAAAAGATCAAACCCCAATGCTTGAAGTTGAACCTGAAGATGAGATTGTGGATGCAGGGGACATACTCGCTAAGGATGAAGGCTCTGATAGTGATGACGAGCCAGATCCCCCTGTGACCAAAACAGTGACTTTTGCTGACGCCATTGACACCAAAGTTGAGTCTGCAAGTGCTGACAAAGCTCCAGCTTTGGGGACTACTAGTGGTGCACAATCTGTACCCTTGTCAGCTTCTCAACCTCAAACTATCTTGAGGTCAGGTAGGGTCAGTTATCAGAC
>JBIPMC010000260.1:0-3364 GCA_044369345.1 Terrimicrobiaceae bacterium | reverse complement strand
GGAGCTGGTGCGGTAAAGCGTTTGCTTGATCGCGAGCACCTGCGGGTCCTCGGCAGCCTGAGTGAGAAAATCCACCACCGTCTGAAAACTGTCGTAGGGATGGTGCAGGAGAATGTCACCACGCCGCACATGGAAAAAAAGATCCGACTCGGTATCGAGGGACACGACTTGGCAAGGCACGAACCGCTTGTAGCGGAGATCAGGGCGGTCGATCTGCAAGGCCACCGGCATAAGACGCGAGAGATTCAGCGGGCCGTCAATCCGAAAGACATCCTCCTCCTCGAGGTTGAAGATATCGAGCAGGCGCTTGAGCACGCGGTCGGGGCAGTCTTTTTTGACCTCCAAACGCACAGCGGCGCCGCGGTTGACCTTGCGAAGCTCCTCCTCGATCGCGTGGAGCAGATTGCTCGACTCCTCCTCGTCCACATAGAGATTGCTATTGCGCGTGACGCGGAAGAGGTGCGCCCCTTTCACATGCACGCCGTGGAAAAGCATATCGACATGCTCCTGGATGATATTTCCCAGAAAAACATAGTCGTTGCCATCGGGGCTTTTTGAAAACGGCACGACTCGCGGCAGGATACGCGGGGCTTGAACGACGGCGATATCGGTACTGATCCCCTCGCCTTCCAACTCCACAATCACATTCAGGCTTTTGTTGAGGAGTTGGGGAAACGGATGCGCCGGATCGACCGCCAGCGGCGTCAGCACAGGATAAATCGTCTCGCGGAAAAATTTCTCGAAATAAGCCCGCTCGTCCTCCGGCACATCAGGGTAAGTGTGGAAACGGATACCCTGCTCGTGAAGCTGCGGGTAGATTTGCTCGGTCCAGCAACGGTATTGATCGTCCACCATCCGCCGCGTGCGTTTGCTGATGCGGGCCAGCGCCTCGGTCGCGGACATCCCGTCGGGACCAACCTCCGAGGAGTTGTTTTGTTTCTGCTGCTTGAGACCCGCCACGCGAACCTCAAAAAACTCGTCGAGATTCGAACTCACAATCGCAAGGAACTTCAAGCGCTCCAGCAAAGGGTTCGTGGCGCCGAAGGCCTGATCGAGCACGCGTTGGTTGAACTCCAGCCAACTCAGCTCCCGGTTGATAAAATGTTCGCGTTTCGAGAAGTCCACTTGGATAAAAGTCGCGCATCCGCGCTTGATACCATCAGTTAATGGCACACGCTCCGGCAGCGCAAGAAGGCGATTGTGAAAAACCTACCCGCGCATCAAGGCGGCGTCTGGGTTGCCAAATACTCTCATGCTTTGGGGAATACTAGACGGTGGGCTTTCTGAACCTTGTCACGGCGCTCATCGGACAGTCCTGCCTCGGCAGAGAATTCCCGCCATCGTTTCACCGCCGCGACCACCTCCTCGATGATTGCCACAGCCCTGCCACGCTTCATCACCGCCGCTTTGGCGCAGGCCTCGAAATCCGCGAGTGTGAAACCATCTCTCTTCCCGTTCATGGTCATCTGGGGTGTGTCAGTCCACGAGCCATCGGGGTTGTAGCTGTAAGTGACATCAAAGGCCGGCGCGAGCGACCACTCCCCCTGCTTGTTCATCAGGAAAGCGATATTTTTCACATGGTCGTCCTGATTTCGCGCCGCGATGTTGAAAACCATCCGGCGAAACTGCTCCTCCACCGCCGCCATCGGCAGATGGAGTTGACGGATGGCGAGGATCGCCTGCTCGTAGCCATAAGCTCCCGGCTGGTTGAAATCATAATGCGCCAGCGCGCAGAGCGACTGCATGTGGAGCTTTTCGCCTCGTTCCAAGCGGTCGAAACGCTTCGTCATGAAATGGCGGCGTCCATTCTCCTCCAGCATCCGACACTCGGACATCGTAATGCCTGCGGCCCTCGCCATCAGATGGTAGGCATACTCGATGGCGCCATAGCCCTTCGGGTCTTCCATTTCCTTGTCCTTGTTGCCGGGCACCCCGTCGAATTTGAGCAGCCAATACTCGAAGCCCTCATCCGCCGCCACCTGCCCGGAGCGCACCTCATTCGTTTCGCGATTCCACGCAATGACCCCCTTCGCCCGCGCGCCGCCGGCTGATGTGCCCACACGCAGAATGTCGCGCAGTGCCTTCTCTTTTCCCGCCGCATGGAAATGCCCACGCAAGTCGCCGCGATGCATCAACACCTCACCGGCCAATCGCACCAACGCATCGACCTCCACCTTCGTCGCCTTGCCGGGCTTCGGCCCCAGCGCTGGGGCAAACTCCATCGCTCCCATGCCCCGCGAACCTGTGTAGCAGAGGCGCTCCACGGCATTGAAACTCTCCGGCATTCGGCCCTGCATCGCCAGCCAGGCATCGATAAGCGCATTGCCGAATTTGTCCGGCAGCGAATCCGAGAGCAGCCCCGGCAGCCCATGGAATGTTTTTCGAGGCAGGGCGGGAAACTGATAAACCTGCCCGCTCAACGGCATCGCCAGCGGCGACAACTCGATGCCGCTCCGCGCAAAATCCGGGTCGAATTGAAACGCCGCGACATCGCGCCCCTCCTCGAGCAATACCGCCCCGATCGTCCGCCCCCACAGCCGAACCTCTGCGATCATGACTCGTCACCCCATATCCATTTCCCCGGCTTTCCGGTCGAGCCCCTTTTGCCTGTCGCCCGCTGCCGTTTGTCTTTCTGCCGTTTCAGTTGCTCTATCGGGCTGGTCGCGGCCCCAGGAATCAGATTCTCAAAATTTCCCAACAGCCCAAGCACCCGGCAGACACGCAGAAATCCTGACAAATGCGCGGCCACCGCTCCGGATTCCAGCCGCTCCACCGTTCGCTTGGACACGCCAGCCTGTTCCGCCAGCGCGGCTTGAGTCAGGTTACGCCCCAACCGGGCACCAGCCAGCCGCGTTCCTAATTCTTCCAGAACGCTTGCATCTGTGAGTTCCGAAGAAATTTTCATATGTCGCCAGATATGGTGATTTAATTATATTTTGCAATTATATTCGCCATATTTGGCGACTTGTTTTGTTTTAGAAATCGTAGTGTGAAACAATTTCAAAAACAGGCACGCACTCCGGCAGCGCAAGAAGGCGATTGCGATCTACTTGGTGTTTTGCTTCAGACCGAAATGGAAAACCCTGAGGGATGGGCTACAGAATGGGCCGACTATGTCAAAGACAGCGCGCTCAAAGGCGATAACTTCGAGAGTCTCGCCGCCGAGAACGCCCACCTCTCCCATTGGGAAAAAAACCTTCGCCGACACGCGTATCCACGGCACCACCAAACGCCAAGTCGCCGTGCACTTCGCCCAAGAGCGCATCGGTCCGGGTTCAAGACATAGGTAACGGATCAGGTTCAAGACATAGGTAACACAATTGAAGCGGGAAACGTTTCAAAAGGGATGCCTTGGCAAACCAAA
>JBIPMC010000259.1:0-3367 GCA_044369345.1 Terrimicrobiaceae bacterium | reverse complement strand
GGCCCTCGCTGCGGACGATGCGCCACTTCACGCTGTCCGTTCCGCTCAGGAAGTGCTTCACGGGTTTTCCATCCACGGTGAGGATTTGGTCGCCGGGGCGCAGACCGGCTTGATAAGCGGGGCCGCCCTCCTTCACGAATCCGATCGTCGTGCTGTCGATCTCGCTCTGTGGTTTGCCGACGACCCACACGATGAGCGCCATGGCAAAGGCGAGGCCAAAGCTGAAAAGCGGGCCTGCCGCTGCCACGATGATTTTGTCCAGAGGCTTCACCGGTGGCAAATCCTCGCGCGGCGAGTTCGACTCACCCTCCACCGCTTCCATCGGCGCGAGTTGCGGGATGGCGACAAAGCCGCCGGCTGGAATCGAGCCGAGGCGGTATTCCACGCCGTTGATCGTTTTGCTCCAGATTGGCTTGCCGAACCAAATGGCGAATTTTTCGACCACCAATCCACGCCAGCGGGCGGCAAGGAAGTGCCCGAGTTCGTGAACCACGATCAAGAGGTTGAAAATGAGGAGAACCTCGAGGCAGATGACAAAAAACTTCAGTCCGTCGAAAATCATAAAAAATGCGTGTTGAGCAAAGTGTCCGGTTTATTTCAGAGGCCGGAAGGTAGCATCGGCAAGGGAGTCGCGCCATTCCGATTCCTCGAAACGAGCCAGCTTTTTCCCGCGGCTTGAAGAACCGCTTGGCTTGCGGCATGAAGCCTTCCATGACCGCCTTCAAAACCATCGGCCTGCTTTTGCTCTCGAACATCTTCATGACCTTTGCATGGTATGCTCACCTGCGGGACCTCCGCGCCAAGCCGATCATTGTCGCAATCCTCGTGAGTTGGGGGATCGCGCTTTTCGAATACGCGCTCCAAGTGCCCGCTAACCGGATCGGCTTTGGAGTCTTCACCTTGCCCCAGCTCAAAATCATCCAAGAAGTCGTGACCCTTTCGGTTTTCGTTCCCTTCGCCTTGCTCTACATGAAAACTCCGCTCGGCTGGAACTACCTCTGGGCCTCGCTCTGCCTGATCGGTGCGGTCTTTTTTATCTTCCGCGCCCCGTAAAATCGCTTGCGCGGGAAAACTCCGGCGCGGATTTTCGAGCCATGGCCACCTACACTTACGAAACGATTCCCCGCGAGGCGGACGAACCGGTCCGCACCTATGAGATTCAGCAAAGCATGCGCGATGCGGCATTCACTCGCCACCCCGAGACGGGCGAACCCATCCGCCGCGTCATTACAGGGGGTCTCGGCATCATGACTTCTGGCAAAAACAGCTCTCCTGCTCCCGCAGCTTCAGGTGGTCATTCCTGCGGTAGCGGCTGCGGTTGCGGCTGAAACCTTGATTCGCTCGCGTGTGGGCGTCATCGTGCCCTTCGCGATGTTTTTTCGACGGCTCGTTCTCAATAGTTTTTCCAAGCTGAAATCCGGACGGCTCGAGGTTCTCCTGCCAGATGGAGGCCGTGGGCTTTATGGGGGATTGGGCGAGGGCTTGGAGGCGCGGATCGAGGTTTTCGAGGAAAATTTCTTCAAGCGCTGTGTGCTCCACGGGCCAATTGGATTCGCCGAAGCCTACATGGCGGGCGAGTGGACCACTCCCGATCTGGTGAAGGTCATTGCTTGGTTCATCCTGAATGCCGACGAGGCCGAAGCCATGCAAACCCGCAGCCGCCGAGGCACCGGGGCTTTCAACCTTCTGAATTTTGCCAACCGCCTGCTCCACCTGCGCCGCCCGAACAGCCGCAAGATGAGCCGCGAGAACATCCGCGAGCACTACGACCTGAGCAATGAGTTCTTCCAGCTCTGGCTTGATCCCACGATGACCTACTCGAGCGCGTATTTCGAGCGGGCTGACGAATCACTGGAGGCCGCGCAGATTCGCAAATACGACAAGCTCTGCCGCCGTCTGCACCTCGCTCCATCGGACAGTGTCCTGGAGGTCGGCTCCGGCTGGGGCGGCTTCAGCATACACGCGGCACGAACCTTCGGCTGCCGCGTCACCACGGTCACCATTTCCCAACAACAGTTCGACGAAGCCTCGCGCCGCATCCGCGAGGCCGGCCTCGGCAACCGCATTCAAATCCTCCTCTGCGACTACCGCGACCTGCGCGGGCAGTTCGACAAAATCGCCTCGATCGAAATGCTCGAAGCTGTCGGCGATAAGTATGTGGACGGGTATTTCGCGAAAATCGACGAGCTCCTTGCCCCGCGCGGCCTCGCCGGTCTTCAGGCGATCCTTTGCCCCGACAACCAATATCCCATCCTCCGGGACGGAGTGGATTTCATCCAGAAGCACATTTTCCCCGGCTCGCTCCTCATGTGCAACGCCCGCATCGGAGAAGCCGTCCGTGACTGCGGCGACATGAATCTTTTCGACTACGAGGACATGGCGCCTCACTATGCGCTCACGCTGAAACGCTGGCGCGAGACATTCGAGGAAAAACTCGACGCCGTCCGCGCGCTCGGCTTCGACGAGGTTTTCATCCGCAAATGGCGCTACTACCTCGCCTACTGCGAGGCGGCCTTCGGCACGCGCCACATCACCGTCGCGCAATTCGTGCTCTCTCGTTCCGACAACCTCTCCATCCCCTCGGCGATCTATCAACTCTCGAGATGATGCAGACCCCGCCGATTGCATCGGATTTGTTTGCCACTTCGGAGAGCCGGTCACCCACCTTTTCGTAAGCCCCGCTGCCGTCTTCCCTCAGATATGTTCTGTGGGTTTCTCTGCGAAATCACATCGGCAGATCGACTTGCCTGGGTCTTGGTGGCGGCAGCTCGCGCACCTCGATACGACCTTCGGCGGCCATTTTCAGCGGGCCGTCGTGGGTGTAGAGGACATCTGCTCCGCGTGCCAGCGCAGTGGCCAGAATCATGAGGTCGGCTTTGATTTTCGCCCGCTCGGTGCCGGAAAAGGCTTCGCGGATTTGATCTTTCAGGTGCGGATTGCGCGCGGCGGCGTCCCGCCAAAGTTCTGCGGCTACGGCTGCCGTGCGAACATCAAAAGGCACGACTTGAAATCGGCGATTGAGCACATCGAGCAGGCCAAGATGTTGCTGTTTGGGAACGCCGGCCAGAAATTCTGCCACGACGACCGATGGCACGAGGATGTCCGCGTCGCTGGTATCGAGATCCTCAAAAAAGGTCTGCGCTCTTTGGATCATTTCCTCTTATCCGGATGTGGCTACTCCACGCACACCCCAGATGAGAATGTTGTTGACCAGACAAGCGCGTTTCACGGGAGTTCTCCTTCCCGCACACGCCATGCAAAGAGATCGATATCCTCTATCTGGTCGTAGGCCCCGTTTGCCGCTTGGCGAAGCTCTTGGAAGGCATCGCTTGGCTTGGTTTTTTCGTAGTGTAGTCGGCCCTGAAAA
>JBIPMC010000032.1:0-11241 GCA_044369345.1 Terrimicrobiaceae bacterium | reverse complement strand
TTGAATTCGATCTCGCCCCACTCCTTGGCTTTTAGCACGCAGAGCTTGCGAATCACAGCGATCGCCTTTTTGCGGATGGTCATGCCACCCTCACGAAGTTTCTCGAATGAGCGCTGGGCGGCCTCGACGGCGGCATTCATGTCCTCGTAAACACCGTAGGCGGTCTGCGATGGCGCGCTTTTCGGAGCGGCGGCGGGAGTTTGGGTTGAGAGGCGGGTGAGGACTTCCCCCACCACACGGGCTACTAGTTTTTCATCAATCGCTGCCATGAGTTTTATTCAGCCTTGTAGAGAATGCGTTTTCCGAGATCGACGGTATCGACGATGCCGATAACCACCGCATCCACGGGGGAGTCCTTATCATCGGCCGCGAGGCGTGCGGAGCTGCCTTGCACCACAAGAACGCAATCCCCTTCACCCGCGCCAAGACTATCCGAGGCAACGAGCGTGGTTTGCCCGGTACGCAATTCTTTCGCCAATGGCGAATCGATCACGAGCGGGCGGACGAGCAGGAACTTGATTCCCGTCATCTTCAGGTTCTTCTTGGTGGCAACGACGCTGCCTTCGACCGTCGCGAGGATCATTTGGCTTTTGGCAGAACAGTGCCAAGGTCGCCGTGCGGGCGGGCGATGACGCTGACGCTGACGACTTCGCCAAGTGATTGGGCGGCAGTTTTGCCAGCCTCGGTGGCGGCCTTGACAGCGGCGACATCGCCGGTGACGCAGGCGGTGACCATCGCGTTGCCGACTTGGGTCATGGGACCGACGAGTTCGACATTGGCGGATTTCAGCATGGCGTCCGTGGCTTCAACGAGAGCGATGAGGCCGCGGGTTTCGATCATTCCGAGTGCTTGTTGTGACATGGTGTTAGGTTTGGTTGGTTGACTGCTTAGGGTTGATTAGTGGGATTCTTGAAGCTTGGCCCAGGCGTTGCGGGCGATGACGAGTTCCTCGTTGGTCGGGATCACGCGGACTTCGATCTTCGAGGAGGGTTTGGAAATCACGGTCTCGGTCGCGCGGGTGGCGGCGTTGAGTTCGGGGTCGAGTTCGAGCCCGCAGAAATTGAGGTTCGCGCAAACGGCGGCGCGGAGGCTCGGGCTGTTCTCGCCGATGCCGGCGGTGAAAATCAGGACATCTGCTCCGTTCATGCGAACGAGGAATTGGCCTATGAAACGGCGTATTTGGTTGGCAAACATGTCCAGCGCGATGCGGGCGTTGGCGTTGCCTTTTGCGGAGGCTTCATCGAGGTCGCGTATATCGCCAGTCGCGAGGCCGGACATGCCTTTGAGGCCCGATTGACTGGTAAGTGCCTTTTCAACATTGTCGAGGCCCAGACCGAGGTTTCGGGCAAGATAGATCAGCGCAAAGCAATCGAAGTCGCCTGCGCGGTTGTTTTGGGGCAGGCCGCTTTGAGGGGTCATGCCCCAGCTGGAATCGACGGCTTTGCCATCGACCACGGCCGCGATCGAGGAACTCCCACCGAGGTGGCAGGAAATGACGCGGAGCTTTTCGTTGCTGCGGAGTTCCGCGCAGCGCTGGGAGACGAACCGGTGGCTCGCACCGTGGAATCCGTAGCGACGGATGCCGTATTTTTCCTCCCACTCGAGCGGCACGGGGTAACGGTATGTCGCGGGACCGATATGGTCGTAGAACGCGGTCTCGAAAGTGCCGATGCAAGGCAGCGCGGGGTGGAGTTGATTGAAAAGCCGGACGCCAGCAATGTAAGGCGGGTTGTGCGCAGGGAGGAGGGTATTGTAGTCCTCCATGGCCCGGAGCACAGGCTCGTCCATGATCTGCGTGCCGGAGATGCCTTTGGCCATCACGGGCTTGAAACCCACCGCCGCGATGCCATCGAACCCGCCAAGCTTTCGCTCGATGAAGCGTATGGCGGCGCCGTGGTCGGGGAAGGATGCCGTGCCTTTCTCCGGCGCGGCATCCCCGAGCGTAATTGTGTACGGGCAATCGGTGGATCCGATTCGTTCCACGCCGCCCTTCGCCAACACTTTCTCGGAGGGCATCTCGAACAAGCGGAACTTGAACGAAGTGCTGCCGATATTGGATACAAGGATTTTGTTTTTGGCGGACATGGATCGCGATCCAGCGTGGATTACTTGGCGGCGGCGGGTTTTCCGCCGAGGAACTTGCCGAGCTTCACGAGATCCTCATGCGGACGAGGGATCACATGGACGGCGACAACTTCGCCGATCGTACTGGCGGCGGTGGCGCCTGCTTCGACAGCGGACTTCACGGCGGCGACGGAGCCGGCGACAAAGACGCCGACATTGCCGGACCCGACTTTTTCCCAGCCGATGAGTTCAACATTCGCGGCCTTGAGCATCGCGTCGGTCGCTTCGAACTGCGACACGAGGCCCTTGGTTTCGATCATTCCGAGTGCTTGGTTTGCCATAAAATTGGGTTTCTAAAAAAATCAGGCGGTGAAAAATTTCAGGAGTTCCGGCGCGGGGCGGGCGATCACATGGGAGGCCACGAGATTGCCAACACGGTTCGCCGCTTCGCGTCCGGCTTCGACGGCCGCTTTCACGCTGCCGACATCACCTTGGACGATGGTTGTGATCAACGCTCCGCCAATGGGGACGGATTTGACCAGTTGCACATTTGCGGCTTTGACCATTGCGTCACTGGCTTCCACCAGGCCGACATAGCCGCGGGTTTCGAGTAGTCCGATTGCTTCGCTCATTTGGTTTGTTTTGGTTGGTTGGGTTCGGGGTTAGGATTTGAAAAGTTCCACCTTCTCGGCGTTGTCGAGATCGCAGGCATTTGCTTCGTCGGTGTCGATGTGCACCTCGAGTTTGAATGAAGGATCAACGCGGACGAGGAGGTCATCGAAGCGCGTGTTGCAGCCTTTCGCGGTGACTTTGAGAGTGATTTTGTCGAGGTGCTTCACGCCGTAGAATTCGGCGTCCGAAGGCGACATGTGGACATGGCGCGCGGCGCGGATGACGCCGTTTTTCATCTCAAGCATGCCTTTTGGTCCCATGATGTAGGCGCCGGGCGTTCCCTCGATGTCGCCAGACATGCGGACCGGGATGTCGATGCCGAGTTGGATTGAATCAGTGAAAGCGAGCTCGATCTGGGTGAGGTTGCGGCAAGGGCCGAGGATGCGGAGATTCGGAATGATGCGCTTGCGCGGGCCGACCATCGTGACCGTCTGCTGCGAGGCAAACTGGTCTTTTTGATAAAGCCATTTGTGAACGGTCAACTCCGCCCCTTTGCCAAACAGCACCTCGAGGTTTTCCGGCGAGATGTGCATGTGCCGCGCGGAGCTGTTGACGAGAAGCGTGGGCGCGGCGGCGGGTGCTGATTTGCCGAGTTGGCGGAAAAGGGCCTCGCGGACGAGGGTCTCAATCACAGAGCGGTTTTGGGTGACGGGAGAGGACATTTTTTCGGGCAGGAAATTTAATGAACGGATTCGATCATATAAATGATGATCGGTGCGTCAATGGGATTTTTCAAAAAAATTCGGGGGAGGTTTTAGAGATAATGAACGGGGAGTTCCGAGGCGTTGCCAACCAGTCGCGGAGGCAGTGGCGGAGCGGCTTGGCAGCCAATGATGCTGGAAAATCCGGGGAGGATTCCGGCGCGGCGGAGGCGGTCGGGTTTGGCATCGGTGAGCAGGGTGTCGATACGGTCCCACCCGGCGAGCGACTGCGGTGCGGTGGCGCCAATTTTGGTGTCGTCGATGCAAAGCAAAACCCGTTTCGCGCG
Source organism: Terrimicrobiaceae bacterium (assembly GCA_044369345.1). Classification (GTDB taxonomy): domain Bacteria; phylum Verrucomicrobiota; class Verrucomicrobiia; order Chthoniobacterales; family Terrimicrobiaceae; genus UBA967. The sequence goes on along the minus strand of JBIPMC010000032.1, from coordinate 7,517 downwards.
GTCCATCGCCACGCGCTGCATCTCGACGATCGCCTCCTGGGAATTCCAAACCCCGTCGCCATTGGCGGCCTCGGCGGAGAGAAAGGCGGTGTCAAAATTCCAGAATTCCAGGCTATGGAGGGCGGTTTCCCCGAGCAGGACAGACTGGCGCCCGAGGATTTGGCCGGCAGTGAGATAGACGCTGAGGCCCTCGACTCCCGCCAACAGCTCGCCCACGGGCAAATTGGAGGTCACGATCGTCGCCGGAGCCACAGGGGCTTCGCGGAGGAATTCCGCCATCGCGAAAATTGTCGTGCCCGAGTCGAGAAAATAAGTCCCGCCTGCCTCGATGAAGCGCGCAGCGGCCTTGGCGACCTTTTGTTTGCCCGCTCCGCCGAGGGATCGCCGTTCATTAAAGGAGGGAAACCGCTCGTTGTATTCCGCCAGAGCCCCGCCATGGGTGCGCTTCACGACATTTCGCTTGGCGAGCTCCGCCAAATCGCGCCGCGCGGTGGCCACGGAGACCCCCAGACGCTCACACAGCTCCCTCAACGGCAGGTAGCGGTGGGTTTCAATCAGGCTGGCCAGCTTTTCCCGGCGCGCTTCGACAATGTGCAGGGGAACCCGCATGATTTGCGGAAAATCCTCTTAAAATTTATCGAATGCAATCATTTTCATAAACTCCCACACCCCGCCTGGAGCATGGGCCTTTTTGATTGCCTAACCGCAAAGATTTTATAGCATCGCGCACCTCTAAAACATACCGGAATCTAGACTTGAAAAGAATGACGACCATGAAAAACCGACGCAAAACCTATTTGGCCATCGACCTTGGAGCCTCCAGCGGCCGCGTGATGGCCGGCCACCACGATGGCGAGCGTCTTGAGATCGAGGAAGTCGCCCGCTTCGCCAACAGCGGCGTGGAAATGGTCGATGGCTGGCATTGGAATGCGGACGGGCTTTTCGAGGAAATCAAAAAAGGCCTCTCCATGGCTGCCAAGTGTTTTGGAAAAGACATTGTCTCCGTGGCGGCGGATACTTGGGGCGTTGATTATGTGATCCTCGATGACGCCGGACAGCCACTGAACCCTCCATGGATGTATCGCGATTCGCGCACTGACGGCCTAATGGCCAAGGCGGGGAAAACCCTCGGCGCCGACAGGCTCTGGGAGCGCACCGGCATTCAACCGATGTTTTTCAACACGATCTACCAACTCATGGCCGAAGTGGCCCGCCATGGCGATCAGCTCCGCAAAGCCAACGAAATCCTCTTCATTCCGGACTACATCAACTACCGCCTTGGCGGAGTCCGCGCCATCGAGCGTACGATCGCCAGCACCTCTGGCCTGCTTTTCGCCGGTTCGCCCGAGTGGGATGTCGAGCTCGCCTCGGAGTTGAACATCCCCACCCTGCTCCTCTCACCGGTCACAGAACCCTGCCGCGTGCTGGGTGAAATTAGCCCCGGAATCGCCGCCGAAACTGGTTTGCACGGCGTGAAGGTTTGCACCTGCGGCAGCCATGACACCGCTTCCGCCGTGGCCGGAGCACCATCGCTCGGCCACCCCCTCTTCCTGAGCTCCGGCACCTGGTCGCTTCTCGGAATCGAGCTTCGCCGCCCCGTCACCAGCCTCGCCGCGCGCGACGCCGGTTTTTCCAATGAGCAAGGCCTCGAAGGCCGCACCCGCTTTCTCACGAACATCGCCGGCATGTGGCTCCTCCAGGAATGCCGCCGCGTCTGGGCCGAGCAGGGAAAAAACCTCGAATACGGCACGATGGTCGAGATGGCGACAGCGGCAAAAGCTCCCGCTTTTATCAACCCCGACGCGCCGGACTTTCAAAAGCCCTGCGACATGCCGCAGGCGATCCGCGATTGGATCCAAAAATCCGGCCAGACCTTGCCAGCGAACGATGCCGAGTTGATCCGCGTGATCCTAGAAAGCCTCGCGCTGAAATACCGCCTCATGATCCGCCGCCTCGCCACACTTGTTCCCGAAATGCCTGGCACGCTCAACATCGTCGGCGGCGGTTGCCAGAACCATCTTCTCAACCAAATGACCGCCGATGCCACAGGTCTGCGCGTGGAAGCCGGCCCGGTCGAAGCCACCGCCGCAGGCAATGTCCTCGCCCAAATGATCGCCTCAGGCGAAATCTCCTCGCTGGCGGAGGGCCGCGAACTTCTCCGGAATTCCTTCGAAATTCTCACCCACGAACCAGCGGACGCCGCCGAGTGGAACGAAAAAGCCAAGCGCTTCGAGGAAATCCTCGCGAAGTAGTTTTCGCGCTGCGGGAACACGAAAGGCTCAGGCCTTCACTACGGGCAATTCGTCCCAGCGCGTCGTGAATTTTTTCGAACGCCGGTCCTGCCGCATCGCCCAATTCTGCTTCACGCCCATCGATCCGTAGCGGATGGCGTTTCGCCCGAGCTTGCGGTTGAGGCCATCTACGATGCGGTCGAGTTCCTTCACTCGCCCGGTGCCGGGAATCGCCTCGAACAAATCCGGCTGCAGTTCGGACTCGGCCATCAGGTCGGTTAAAAAAATGCCCGTCTTTTTGTATTGGTGACCGGGCCGGTAAATCTCGCGCAACAAACGCAATGCCGCAGCGATCAGGTCCGGAGTGTGATTGCTCCGGCGCGCGAGCACGGTTTGCACCCCGGCATTGTATTGAGGCTGGCGGGTCGCAAAGGGATTTGTGGTCAGAAAAACATGCACCTGTCCGGCGAGGAGTTGACCGGAGCGGAGTTTCTCGGCTGCCCGTGCCGTGTAGGTGGAAAGCGCCTCTTCAAGTTCCTCCAACGACTCCACGGGCTTGCCGAACGACTTCGCCGAGGCGATGCCTTTTTTCGGAGCGGGAACCTCCTCGAGCGGGAGGCAGGAAACGCCCTGCAACTCGCAAAGAATCCTCTCGCCCACGACGCCGAGGGTTTTTCGCACCCAGGCCGCCTCGGCGTGTTTGAGATGGGAAGCTGTGTGAATGCCCCCTGCGGCCAACCTCCGCGCGAGCCGCTTGCCAATTCCCCAGATGTCCTCGCAGGGAATTTGCGCGAGCAGGGCATCGCCATCCCGCACGAACCCGAGATCCAACACGCCGCCGAGCTCCGGAGTTTTCTTGGCAATCCGGTTCGCGATTTTCGCCAGCGTCTTGGTAGGCCCGATACCGATGGAAACCGGGATGCCGGTCCATTGACGGACACGCACCCGGAGCTCCCGCGCGAACTCCGCGCCCTGCCAGTCATCCAGTGCCAGAAACGCCTCATCGATCGAGTAGATCTCCATCGCCAACACATTCGGGCGGAGCGTTTCCATAACCCGCGCCGACATGTCTCCGTAGAGCGAGTAATTGGAACTCATCACCACCACGGCATTCCGCTCGAAGGTCGCCTTGTGCTCGTGCGCGGGAGCGCCCATCGGGATGCCAAGTTGCTTCGCCTCCTCACTGCGCGCGATCACGCAGCCGTCGTTGTTGCTCAAGATCACCAACGGTCGGCCGATCAGGCGTGGATTGAAGACGCGCTCGCATGACGCGTAGAAATTATTGCAATCGACCAACGCGAAACGCGTTTTCATCGGGGTTGGTGGATCACAAAAGTCACCGCGCCCCAGATGACGAGTTCCTGCCCGCTGGAAACCTCGATCGGCGGATAGGCGCTATTTTCTGCCTCGAGAAACACTTTCCCCTCCCGCTTGCGCAGGCGCTTCACGGTGAAGTCCCCGTCAAGCATCGCCACCACGATCTGGCGTTCCTTGGGCTCCAGCGAGCGGTCCACCACGAGGATGTCGCCATCGCAGATTCCCGCATCGCGCATCGAGTCGCCTTGAACGCGCACGAAGAAAGTGGAAGCCGGATTGGCCACGAGATGCTCGTTGAGATCGAGCGAGCGCTCCATGTGGTCATCCGCCGGCGACGGAAACCCCGCCTGCACTTTAGCGGAAACCAAGGGAATCCTCAGCCGGGTGCGAGCTTCAAAGGGAATGGGATCGCCGGATATCATCGTGATGCGATATCAATCTAGCTTCGATTTTCGACTCCGGGAACCAACTCTTCAGAAAAAATCTGCCCCCCTGAATTTGTCCGAGCAACCAGAATTAACTCCTCGGGTTTCTTGAACCCGAAAAAGGTTTTTTTAAACAGGAGAACAGGCTAAACAAGATTCAAAGAAGCGGGTTATGAAAGCGCCGGCTTGGACAAAAAAATCCGATGCGATGAGGATCAATTCATTTACCCTCTGTGCTCCGTGTCCTCTGTGGTTAATTCTCCTCTGTGGTTAATTCTGCTGGATTCGGGTTGAACAGGCAAGACCCGAATTACTCGGAAACCTTTTAGGAAGCCCGACTGGAGGGAGACTTTGGCATGGCGGGAGTTTGGTTGTGGGTGGCGAGGCCGAGGGCTTGGAGAATGTTCAAGGTTTGCTTGAGCAGCGTGGCTCTTGTTGGACTTCAGACCAGATGCTTCGGCAAATCCTCGAGCTTCTCGCAGCCGAGTTGCTCCATCACCTGCTGGAGTTCTTTTTGGAGGATTTCGACAACTTGCGTGCCGCCCTTGCTGCCCATCGCACAGACGCCATACATCGGCGCGCGGCCGAGGAAGGTGAATTCCGCCCCGCTCGCAAACGCCACGGCGACATCCGAACCGGAGCGAATGCCGCTATCCATCATGAGCTTGATCCGGCCTTTGCAGGTCTTGGCGAGTTCGGCGATGGATTTGATCGTGGCCTGGCCCTGGTCGAGTTGGCGGCCGCCGTGGTTCGAGGCGATGAGGCCGTCGATACCCATCGAGATCGCGCGCTCGGCGTCTTCGGGGTTCACGATGCCTTTAACCACAAGGTTGCCCTTCCACATGTCGCGGATGGTACGGATGCGGGATTCGTTCAGGCGACCGGAGAAGGTTTTGTTCATGAACAACCCGAGGTGTTTCATGCTCAAGCCCGGCGGGATGTAGGGCTTGAGGGTCTTGAATTCCGGGATGCCCGCGAAGAGTTGCGAAAACGACCAAGTCGGATGGAAGCACATCTGAATGATGTTGCTGAGGGTCATCTTTGGTGGCACCGAGAGGCCGTTTTTGATTTCCTTCGGGCGGTAGCCGAAGGTCGGCGTGTCGGCAAGGAGGACGAGGGTTTTGCAACCGGCCTCGGCGGCGCGGTGGATGATTTTGTCGCGCAGCGAATCCTCGGCCGGATGGTAAAGCTGGAACCAAAAATCCCCGCCGGTGATCTCGGAAACGGTTTCAATGCTGGCGGTCGTGACTGTGCTGAGGACGAACGGAATGTTCTGCTCCTTCGCCGTGCGCGCGAGCATTTCGCAGGATTTCGGCCACATGAGGCCCTGCAAACCCACCGGCGCGATGCCAAACGGCGATGCATATTCCCGCCCGAAGAGCGTGGTTTTTTGCGAGGCTCCCTTGTAGTCGCGGAGATAAACAGGCTTGAGCTCCACCGCGCGGATGTCCCTCGTATTGCGCTCCAGATTCACCTCCGACATGCAACCGCCAGAGAGGTAATCGTAGGCGAAGCCGGGCATTCTTTGTTTCGCCCGTTTGGCAAGGAGTTCGATCGAGGGATAGCGAGGATTCATGGTGTGGTGATCTCTAGGGATTGGCCGGGGCTTTGGCAATCCCGGGCGCGGCCAGAAAAATATCGAACCTTTTGGCGAACCGCTGGGAAGAATCCCCACGCTGACCCAACTCCACAGCGCAGCCCGCTGGATGCACGACGGCCCAGTTGGAAGGATGAATCCTCGGCCTCATCTGAATTTACGGCTCAACAACCGATTCGAAAAATGGCGGGTGCTTGACTTAATTTTAGCCCGGCAATACCTTCACTTGCAGTGTCACGACCCAAAAGAATCCTGCTTCTCATTCGAGTCGGCATCATTTTGTTGGGCCTTGCTTCTGTCTGTCACCTCTTTGAGCACTGGGAAACCGCCGCGATAGAAAAATGTGTCGCTCAATGTGAGCACACCGACTCCAGTTCGGATGACTCCTCACCCACCGATCACCACCACGGCTGTTCAGCTCACGAACACAGCCCCGCCGTCTTGCAAGCCGCCCTGCTTTTTCTCCCACAGCCCGTCGTCCTATCCTCGCCCGAGGAAAGCGTGACAGCGCCTCCAACGGTTCATCGCAAAATCGATCACCCGCCGAGGTTATCCTGATCGGCTTGGGGCGTAGCTGCGCCCTTACGCATTCCCACTTCGGGCATCTCCTTCAAAACCATCCGCGTTCCGGCGCGTCATCACCGGAGCTTCCATCCATGCATTTCAAAATTTTCACCCTTCTCGCACTTCTGGCGACCACGCCGGCATTCGGCATCAGCCTCGAATCCACCGTCCAAACCGCCCTTGCCAACAATCGCGAACTTCAAGCCGCGCGCTTCGCCGTCAGCAAAGCCAAAGGCCGCCTCGCCCAAGCCGGCAAATGGCCGAACCCCGAACTCGAACTCTCCGGTATGAGCGATGTCGTCTTCCGCAACGAAGGCGCGGGCGCTTTTACCGTCGGGCTTGCCCAAACCTTCCCGCTCACCGCGCGCCTCTCTCTCGCCCGCGAATCTGCCCGCGTCGATGTCCTCCGCGCCCTGCGCGAAATCCGCAACCGCGAGCGACTCCTCATCGTCGAAGTCCGCGCCACGAGCATCGAAATTCTCGAGTCCCAAGCCCGCGCCAAGGCTCTTGAAGACCTCCTCGCTGCCTCACAAAAAACCTCCTCCCTCGCCGAGGAACGCCTCGCCGCCGGCCAGGGCAGCCTCGCCGAGAAAAGCCTCTCGCTCGTGGACCAGCGTCGAATCGCCAACGAACTCGACTCGGCCCGCCTCACCCAAAACCTCGCGCTCATTAAATTGAAAACCCTCCTCGGCCTCGGCGCAAACGACCCACTCGAACTCTCCGTCACGCTCGAGAGCGCCATCCAAAACCTCGAAGCGCCATCCTCTCCCAAATCCATCCACCGTCCCGATGTCGATCTCCTCGCCCTTGAGGAAGAAAAAGCCGGCCTCGAAATTGCGCTCGCTCGCGCGGAGGCTTGGGAAGGCATCCGCCTCGGCATTCAATACACCTACGACCAAAACACGGACGAACCCGAGGGCCTCGGCACCGACCAATTCCTCGGCCTCGCCGTGTCGATTCCACTCCCGGTCTGGGATCAAAAGAAAGGCACCATCGAAGAACGCACGGCCAGCCGTGACGAAACCAGCGCGCGCCTGCGGGCTGCGAAACTCGAGATCGAAAACTCCCTCGCCTCCGCCCTGCGCCGGGTCGCCTTGCTCCGATCGCGCCTCGCGGCCTTCGATACCCAAACCCTCGCCCCCGTCTCCCACTCGGTCGAAGAAATGACCGCCGCCTTTGAAACCGGCCGGGTGGACATGCGCGACCTCTTCATTGTGCGCGAAAAACTCGGCCAACTCCGCCTCGAGCGCATCGCCATTGAATCCCAACTCGCCCTCGCCCTCGCCGACCTCGAATCCACCACCGGCAACCACCCCGCCATCCGCCGCGAATACCTCGCCGCCACCCAAGAAAAAAACCAATGAAACGCCTCTCCTTCCTTCC
>JBIPMC010000419.1:0-3375 GCA_044369345.1 Terrimicrobiaceae bacterium | reverse complement strand
GACTTGAATCATGGCGTTTTAACCGTTTTCGGCAAAGGGGGAAAGACACGCTACATCCGCATCCCAGAGCCTCTAAGTCGTGACCTCGAAAGTTTACGACAGCAGCCCAATAAATATGTGATTCCAGGGCGAAGCGGGAAACGAATCAGTAGAGAACATTTAACCCGAATCGTTAATGCTGCTGCCAAACGAATTGGGGTAAAAGCTTCAGCCCATTGGTTGCGTCATGCCCACGCCAGCCATAGCCTCAAAGCCGGAGCATCAATCGCATTGGTGAGCCAAACGTTAGGGCATTCCGATGTGGCGATTACCTCCAAGTATTTGCATTGTGATCCAAGTGAATCCAGTGGTTTGTATCTCTGAGGAATTGATTACCTAATATTTGCTTTCGATATCAAAACCTGCGGCACTCCCATTAAACCGAAATTAAATCCTCAACTCAGAATGGCGATCGCACCGGATACAATTTTCTTTCCCGTTAACAATGAGTCCAGACATATTGATTTATTTACACCTCCTGTTATTCGTTATGTTATCCGTTATTGATTACGTTATTGGTTATGTTATTCATTACCTCAACGGGTCAATAAAAAACTAGACTGTAAGAAGTGCTTGAGGGGAAACATCAATAAATATCAAAGCCTTAATAAAAATTAATAAATCAGTTTATGAGTTTAAATCGGTATCCTGAAAACTGGAAAGAACTAGCTTTTGCGGTTAAGGAAGCGGCGAATTGGCAATGTCAACGATGTGGTCGTTTATGCCTTAAACCTGGAGAATCTTTACCCAATAACCTAAAACGTCGAGCTTATGTGTTGCAAGTCCATCATTGGAATCTTGACCCTGGGGATAATAGGTTAGAAAATTTAGTCGCTCTCTGTAGTAGTTGCCACCTGGCTTGTCATTGTCGCAGTCGAGGGAATATCTCACCTGGCCAGTTGTCTCTTAATTTAAAGCTATCCTAAAATACGCAGAAACCGCCCCGGATGAGGCAGTTCAAAGATGTGATTTTGATAATAGCCCATAATTTTAGGCAGCAAAAGCAATCAGGATTAGGGAAGTCAACAGAAGTACAGCAGCAGAGGCTTGAAGGGCATAGCGACTTTGCTGTTCGGGTGAGGGGTATTCGGCAAAATAAAGTTTGGGTTCGGTGGCGTAGTTATTTAGGATGCCGTTTTCGTTGGTGGTTCTCATGGTGGTTTTCCTTGAATTTGCTTGTGTATGTAAATAAATATAACGGAATGTTAAAGATTGTTACAGTGACTTGACTCAAAAACCGAGGTGATGTTTGTCACAGGGAATTTTTGAATAATTTATTGATTGGTCTGCTATGCCATTGGTTTCATTACGCTGTTGGGCTAGGAAAAGTCTCGGTGGTAAGGAAAGGTTGAGGGGAAGCGTGAAGAAATGTAACGATTTGCAGAAATCTTGGGCTAAGAGTCAATCAATAACTGATGACGTTTTGCAGGGGTACAGTTCCAAGGTTTGAGTTTGTAGTTGACCGTAGTATCTAAACCCTGAAAAAATCTCAGTTTCAAGTTCAGTAAAAATACGGTAGCCAAATTATGAGACATCCCTTAGACTGAAATATAGAAAATAACAGCAACACCCTGAAAACAGTTCAAATTGGACTAAATAATGTCTAAGGTCTATGTGGGGGCTAGAATCCCTGTATTTTTGCATTAACGGTTATTTGGTATTTGAAAGAAAGACTGAAACTTTTCTGTATGTTGGACTGAATGAAAGCTGGTTGGTCACTTCAACAAATCTTAAAATTCGGTTGTTATCCTTTCATCTTTACCAAAAATAAGGAGACTAAAATATCATGAATAACGGAAAATCTCGAAACTTACAATTACTTTTTAGACTAATCATCTTATCATTTTTTACTAATTTCGGTATTGTTCTCCTTTTCTTGTCAATTCAAGCGATTTTACAGGAACAACAACTTTCTCAAAATTTGAATGTAATAGGTCTTTATGTCACTATTCTCACGGGAATTGTTACGCTACTTAATTTGTACATAAAGCAAGAAATCGAGAAAGAGAAAGATAAACTTTTAGAAGAAAATAGAAAGCCTTCTCCCAATCAACCAGCACTTAATAATTCAGATTCTAGTGTAGCAGAAATGGTAATAAAAGCCTTAAATCCTATTGTTGCAGAATATCCAGAACTACCAGCAAAAGAGAATCTTATATCTCTGATTAATAATTTAGGCGCTCTTCAATCGACTAAATCTTATCAAATGACAAGAGTATGGTTAGAAAATATAGACAACCTTCAAAATATAGCTCAAAGATCAGGCAACATGGCTTTAAAGGCTTATCCTTATAATACATACTTTATGATGAAGGACAAAAATAAAGCCAAAGAATCACTGTATTACAATATTTATTGTTGCTTACTATGGATTCAAAGAAGTTTTAACGCTGGTGATTATTTAAACACCACTAAGTTACCCAAGATATCAGATAAAAAAAGAACAATTTCTGCTTTAAATATAATTAAAACAGAAATTTTGGCAAAAGAATTACAGGAAGAATTAGATATTTATTTTGATGAATTAGTTAATCTCATCCCTACTCTTTAACTTAATGCCAGTTTATATCTTCCGGTTTAGGATAAGGTTTCGCAGCCTGTTCGTCTTTATACTTAGCAATAGCTTCTTTTACTTTTTCTATCTCCTTTTCGGCAGCACCAATACTATCTTTTCCAGTGTTAGGATGATTTTTCAAAATATCTAAAGATATATCTAAAATATCCACAACTGTTTGCAATAAGGGCTTCTTTTTAGGTTGAGTTGTCATGGCAATCTTTCCTTTTGTCCTTATGTACAACACAAGATTCAAGTCAAAACACAACCCATCAGGAAGAATTCAATTCTTAAAAATTGATTAATTTTTTGATTAAAGCGATCGCGTATTGCCGTAGAAATAGCGAAACTAACACGAACGGCAAAGTAACAAGTAAAAAACTTCGGTATATGGGTTTGAGCCAATTGTTAATTTTTCTATCAAGAAATCACTGGATCAATCAACAACGGCTCATCCAAAATCAAAGCCAAATAATCTCAATCAAAAGCGCGAATTTGACTTTCGTGAATCCATCCACCACCGCAAGCTTGTGTAGAATACCATCCATTTTTCGGTTCAACATAAACTGAAATAACAGTCATACTTTCCAAGGTACATTTAACAGCGCCATCCGGTGAAGATCGAACATTAGAGGGGGGGTCAAACACCAAAGAAAAACCAAAATCTTCTACTGGTCGAATGTGTCTCGCAGAACAAACAACACTGAGCAAATTTCGAGTCGCTTCTGACTGGGGCGAATATTTCTCACCGTCTACTGTCCAAATTCCCTGACCACAGTGAG
>JBIPMC010000257.1:0-3402 GCA_044369345.1 Terrimicrobiaceae bacterium | reverse complement strand
GCCAGACATCCAAGCAAATCTCGGAGATGGCCGACTCTCTGGTCAGCTCGAATGCCTCCAGAACAAATCTTTTGTCCTCGCTGGAAAGATTGAAAACGCAACACTCCAAAAGCTCGCCAGCGATGCGGGAATGGATGCCAAAGGCACCCAAGGACTATTCAATGCGAAACTCTCACTCCAAGGAACGATTGGACATCCCAAGACTTTCGCTGGCACAGCCGAAGTCAATTTGGCCGAGGCGCGCATGGAGCCGATTGAATTGATACGCCAACTCGGAGATCTCCTCCGGGTCGAGGCAAAATTCAAGATCGCCGATAACCAAGTCGTCGTGGAAAGCCTCCTTCTTGCTTCAGAAAATCTGAGCATCGATGCCGTTGGAACCGCCGGCTTCACCGGAAACCTCGACCTGCAAGCCCGCCTGCATGTGAATGAAAAACTCCGTAAGGAAACACGCGGATTGATCGGAAAAAACTTCCAGCCTTCCGAGGCGGAAGGCTACGCGCATATGCCTTTTTCCATCACGGGATCGCTGGCCCGGCCGAAAAGCGATCTGCTCGACAAAATGGTCGGTCTGAGGATCGGACAGGATGTTGGTGGATTGCTTAAAAATCTGCTGCGAGCTCCACAAAAGCCCAAAACCAAACCCGCCGCCGAGGCAACACCCGCCCCCTGAATTTCCGATGCGGATCATTGCCGGCAGCGCGGGCGGACGACCGCTCAAAGCACCACCCGAGGGTTTGCGACCAACAATGGATCGCGTGAGGGGCGCGATTTTTTCGAGTCTTGGCGACCTCGTTCCCGGTGCAACCGTGCTCGACCTCTTCGCAGGATCGGGCGGTATGGGCATCGAGGCCCTGAGCCGCGGCGCTACGAAAGCCGTTTTTGCCGACAACAACGAGCGCTGCGTGCGTTGCATCCGCGAAAACCTCCGGATGGCTGGTGTGGAAGCCAGCGTCCAGACCGTTGATTCCTACCGCTTCATTGAACTCTACGCGGAGCCATCAACCTTCGATCTCATTTTTGCCGACCCTCCGTATTCGAAAAAAGAGGGCGACACCGACCACGCGGCCGCGCTCATGACATCTCCGAAGCTGGCCTCCGCGCTCAAGCCGGGAGGGTTGTTTGTCCTGGAAAAAAATGCGGACTCGAAAATCCCAACCGAGTCTGTTTTCGAACTCGTCAAATCCCGCCGCTACGGGGGCAGCGAAATCCTCTATCTCGCCGTGCGATGATTTTCTGGATTCGCCTTCTCTACAACCTGCTCTTCCCTGTGGTGCTGGTATTGTTGCTCCCGGGATTCGCCATGCGAATGATTCGTCGTGGTAAATACCGCCACAAATTCTGGCAACGATTCGCCATTTATTCCGAGGGCGTCGAACGAAAAATCGCGAACTCCGGACGCGTGTGGGTCCATGCCGTCAGCGTCGGTGAGGTGAATATCGCGATGAAGTTGATTCAGGACATTCGCGAGTCCGACCCGTCGCTGGAATTCGTACTCTCCACCACGACATCGACCGGCTTCAAACTCGCCGCCTCCCGCAAATCCACTTGGCTCGAGCCGATCTACAACCCATTGGATTTTTACCCCGTCGCCCGGCGGGCGATGCGCTTAATCCGGCCCCGAGCACTCGTGCTTGTCGAAGCGGAGGTTTGGCCGAACTGCGTTTGCGAGGCGAAAAAAATCGGTTGCCCTGTGGTGCTTGTGAACGCCCGCCTTTCCCGCAGATCCGAAGGTCGTTTTCAGAAAATCCGCTGGATCGCCGCCCCCGTCTTCAACCAGATCGACACGCTCTGCCTGCAAGAACCGGATGACAGGGACCGATGGATGTCACTCGGCATCCAAGCCTCAAAACTCGAAGTCACCGGCAGCATCAAATTCGACGATGCCGCCGCAGCACCCCGTCCAGAGCGCAATCTCTGGCCTGTCCTTGAGGCTCTTGGAGTTTCGCGTGGCAGACCGGTGATCGTTGGCGGGAGCACTTTCGAAGGCGAGGAACTCCTGCTCGCAGAGGTTTATCGGGAGCTTCAAAAAAAACATTCCGACCTTTTCCTAATTCTGGTTCCCCGCCATCAAGAGCGCGCCGATGTTATTGTCACCCAACTCGAGGAGCATCGGTTCCAAGTCGCTCGACGCACCCAGCCGGGACTCGTCGAAAAACCCGACATTCTGCTGGTCGATACCACCGGCGAGCTGGCGAATTGGTATCGATGCGCCACCGCAGTCTTCATCGGCAAGAGCCTCATGGCCAAAGGCGGTCAAAATCCCGCCGAAGCCGTCGCTGCAGGCGTGCCGGTGGTTTTCGGACCGAACATGCAAAACTTCAGCTCGCTGGTCTCCTCGTTTTTGAAAGCCAAGGCCGCAATCGAAGTCACCGACTCGGGAAGTTTGGAAACGGCTCTCGATCGACTCCTCCTCTCACCCGAGCTTCGCCAAACAATGTCAAAGTCTGCTGCGGGATGCTTGGAAATCCACCGTGGCGCGACCCGCCGAACAACTGCCCTCCTCCAGCACCTCCTCCCCCCCACTGCCCCGTAATACCAAAGTCCGTTTGCGTTTGGACTTTTGAAAAGTGTCGCGGTAGCAGCCGGTCTCGGGGAGCGCGCCCGCCTCGGGTGCCATCGGGCGCGCCTCGCACCCGACATGGAAAAGGTCGTGCGGCCCATGGCCGGTTTTTTCCCATCGCCCCACAAGGTCGCGTGGCGGTGCGCCCGAGGGCGAGCGCGCTCCCCGAGACCTTCGCGCATAATAAGTCTCTCTTCATACAGAGGCCAAAAGATATCGGTTGTTGGTTACACAGGCGGGAGACCCGTGCCACTCTCCAAAAAAAGCCAAAAGCAAGGAGCTTTTGGTATAAACCACATCAAATTCAGTGCGTCAGCGCCCACACCTGCCCCCTTCTAGCGATTGGAATCCATTGCCGATCACCCCACGCGTGTGGGGAAATCCTTCCTCGCCTCATCCCGCTCGCGCAGAGCCTCGGGCCATCCCCACGCGTGTGGGGAAATCACATCAGCGCGATCAAAGCGAAAACGGACAATCGGGCCATCCCCACGCGTGTGGGGAAATCGCTCGCGCCCGTGATCCGCACCAACGCTAAGGCGGGCCATCCCCACGCGTGTGGGGAAATCGCGGAGAGGCCGCAGGCGGCGCCGGTCCACCACGGGCCATCCCCACGCGTGTGGGGAAATCGTGCTTGCAATGGATTTGCTCGCGCAACCGCTCGGGCCATCCCCACGCGTGTGGGGAAATCGAGACGGAGCTCTTGGCAATAAATGCGGACATCGGGCCATCCCCACGCGTGTGGGGAAATCCCTCGTTTGTTGGTGGCGGCACCTCGGCAGCCCGGGCCATCCCCACGCGTGTGGGGAAATCGATTAGTTTCGAGATCATAGTGTCCTCGC
>JBIPMC010000031.1:0-11388 GCA_044369345.1 Terrimicrobiaceae bacterium | reverse complement strand
GACTCGGAAAACATATTTGTTGAGCTTCTCGGAAAGCAGGGTTGCCTTCTCGGTCAGCAGGACGGTTTCGATGTGATCGTAAACTTCGCTCATTTTGCCAGCCTTTCGGAGATTTTCTCGAGCGCGCTGCGGGTGACGATGATCTTGTCGAACTTGAGGAGGTCCTCTGTGTTCACATCCGAAGCGCGGGTGAGTTGGGCCTTGGCGACATTGCGTGCCGCCTTGAAGGTATTTTCGTCAAAACCCTCGGAAACGACGAGGGTGGTTTTTGATTCCGGGGAGGTGGACTTGAGGAGGGAGACAAATTGCTTGGTCTTAGGTTCACCCACCGCGAATGTATCGACAAGTAAAACATCCCCGAGGGCGATGCGGGCACTGAACGCTTTCCGTAAGGCGAGTTTCTTAACGGCCTTCGGCGTGTTTTTTGTATAATCCCGAGGCACGGGACCGTGGGCGACACCGCCACCGACCCACACCGGGCTGGAGAAATATCCCGCACGGGCGCGGCCAGTTCCTTTTTGGCGCCAGGGTTTGCGGCCGGAGAGATTCACATCGCCTTTGGTCTTCGCACAAGCGGTGCCGCTGCGGCGCGCGGCTTGGATGGCCACCACCACATCGTGAACGGCTTGGTTGCCTTTGGCCTCGTCGGTGATGAGTTCAATCTTTGCCTTCTCGGCGTCCTTGGCGGTGAGAACTGTCGCGCTCATGTGTTGGAAATGGAAACGGCACAAGCCTTCTGACACACTTGATAAGCGGCTTCGGAGACGATGTGCGGTTGAAAATTCAATTTTGGTTTTCCGTCGTGTTTGCCTTTTTTTCGGAGTCAAAAAAACCACGCTTGCGTGTTTTTCAAGCCACCCCAAGGACTGACGGGAAGTGGGAGACTACAGGTCGATGAAAATCAGGCAAGATAAAAATCGAAAAAAACTCGACGCGCGTTTCCACGGGGTTTTCACCCGGGCTTTTCAAGCCGGTTTGCAAACCAGCCCGCCCGCCAAGACGGCCCGTCGCAAACTGGCGGAGGGCTGAACGATTTCCCCAGGCCAGACCACCACATTTTCCAGAAAAGCTCCCTCGCCTACTTTTACACCTTCGCCCACGGCAGAGCCTCCAATCAAGCGCACAGAGGGATCGACCACCGCGCCATCAGCCACGGGTTGCCGCCAATTTTCGGATAGATAGGAGAATCGATGCGCGTCCGCCGCGAGGATTTGATGTACCTCGAGATAAGCCTCGATATTTCCGATATCGAACCACACGCCGTCATCAATAACAACGCCCCCCACCCGCGCGCCGCGCCGCATCAGATCGACCAGAACGGGGATGATCGATACAATCTGTCCGTCGCCGATGTGATCAAAAATCTCTGGTGAAACGATGCTCACGCCGGTGAAAAGAAACGCCGGTTCCACCCGTCCACCAATCAATCCGCGCATGTCGGTGACCAGCCCTGTGGCGGCATCAAATTGAATTCGCCGCTCGGCTCCGGAGGAGCGCAGGGCAAGGGTGGCAATGCTACCGGAAACAGCGTGCGCACGCAGCAAACGCTCGAGCGGAAAGTCCGCGAGCACATCGCCGTTATAGACCAGAAACGGCTCGCCGCCCAGCAGGTCTGCTGCGTTTTTGATTCCGCCGCCGGTTTCCAGAAGCACAGGTTCGTGCCTGAAGAAAACCTCCCGACCGCGATAGTCGCAACGGCCCTGCGACTCACCCAACAACAGCCCGTAGGCCTCCGGCCGGTGGTGGGTATTGACGACAAATTTTTCGACACCGCTGGCGATCAGATGATCGAGCGCAAAAGTGATCAGCGGCTTGTTGAACACGGGCACAAGGGGCTTCGGGCGCGAGTCGGTGAGAGGGCGCAATCGCGTGCCCAGCCCGGCTCCGAGGACGAAGGCGGTGGTGATCACTCGGGAAAATTTTCAGGAATCGCCGCGCAAGAGAAAGCGCATCGGATGAAGCGTGCTGTCCACAAAACCATGACGCCGGTAGAACCCCGCGCTCCGCTCGCCGGGATCAGTCAGCAGCGTGATGCGAAGGAATTTTTTCTCCCTCGCATACGCGATGGCGTGCTCGAGAAGTTTCACGCCGAGCCCGTGCCCGCGGTGGTCGCGGTGGATGACCAAATCCTCGAGAATCAAAACAAATCCTCCCTCGGCCGTGCTGATGGTGATGAGGAGATTGATCATTCCGACAATCATCCGATCATTGCGCATCACAAAAATCCGGCCGCGCGACGGCTGCTCGAGAATCAGCCGCAGGCCGTGGATTTGCTTTTCGCGATCCGGCGTAAAGTCGGCCTCCTGCGTGAAGAGATCGAAAAGCAGGTCGGCAAGCTCGGAGAGATCGTCCAGGGTGGCGGGCTCCATCCTCAAATCAGGCATGGAACTCCTATCCCACATCCCGTGCCCTGAGGCAATGCGGGACGGTGGTTTTTTTCAACGCCCGAACTTCCGCTCCAACTCGGCGAACGACCATTGGATCATCGTCGGCCGGCCTTGCGGGCAAGCGTAAGGCAGCTCGCAGCTGAGCAATTCATCCACGAGTCGGCGCGCACGGGTTTCTCCGTATTGAAAACAGTCCAGCGCCGCGAAGCGCGAGACCGAGCGAATCAAGGCATCGAGTACCGGATTGCCACCGCCGATCAGGCCGGTCGCCTTCAGCGTCTCGCAAACATCCAGCAGCGCCTCGCGAGGATCCCGCCCGCCGAGGCAGGCAGGCAGGGCCTCGATTTTGAAAGAGTCCCCGCCGAACGGCTCCAAAACAAACCCGGCCGCCGAGAGCGCGCTCAAATTCTCAGAAATCCACACCGTATCTTTTGGCGTCATTTCGACGACGATCGGGAGGAGCAGCCTTTGCGAGAGGGCCTGCCCCACCGCTGCCTCGCGCCGCATGGTTTCGAAAATGATTCGCTCGGATGCAGCGCGCGCGTCGAGCAGCACCAAGCCATCCTCGCCTTCCATTAAAATCCACCGCCCGCCAAGTCCTCCCAGCAAATGAAACTCCGCTCCCGGCTTGGCCGGCGCGGGAGGTTGCGCCACGGGAAGCTCCGGCGCGGGCATTTCCTTGAACGGCCTCGCCGCAACCGGCGTCGGTGCGGGCTCCACGGCTCTCGGTGCGGACGCGGGGCTCGGCGGCGTCGGCTTGCGAAGTTTTTCGAGAGTTTTTCCAGCGGCGAGATAAACGGCCTGCCGGAGCAGATCCGGCCGGTGAAGCCTCACCTCGCGCTTGGCGGGATGGACATTGCAATCGAACGCCAAGGGGTCCATCGAAATCCTCAACACCGCGAGTGGGTGCCGGCCTTTCGGCAGCGCTTCGGAATACGCTTCGCGCAAGGATTGAAAAACCGCCGGGCACTGAACCACGCGATTGTTCAATACGACAAACTGCAACTCGCGGTCTGGCCTCCCCTCGCCTGGCTTGGAAACAAAACCCTCGATGCGAATTCCATTTTCCTCAATCGGATCGAGCGCCAAAAGCCGCGCCATGAAATCCCCGCCGAACAAGTCCCGCAGCCGCACACCAAGATCATTCGTCGGCGCGGCCTGCCAAAGCCGACGACCATCCCGCGTCAGCGCCATACCCACTCCCGGATGCGCCACGGCCAGCGATTGCATTTGGTGAACAATGTGAGCCGACTCGGTTTCCTCCCCACGCAGGAATTTTTTTCGCGCCGGCAGATTATAGAAGAGGGACTCCACCTCGATCGCCGTTCCGGGCGCTCCGCCGCTTTCGGCAACGGATTCGATTTTTCCACCCGCCACGCGGATCTCGGTTCCCGCCTCCGCTTGGGGCGGTCGGGTGGCCAGGCGGAATCTGGAAACACTCGCAATGCTGGGCAATGCCTCCCCGCGGAACCCCATCGTCGCCACCGCCGCCAAATCCTCGGCCGAGCGGATTTTGCTCGTGGCATGCCGTTCAAGACTTAACAGCGCATCCTCGCGGTCCATGCCGCTGCCGTCATCCACCACTCGGAGGAACCTCGACCCGCCGCCCACGAATTCCACGGCCACTCGGTGCGCGCCGGCATCGATGCTGTTTTCCACCAACTCCTTGACCACCGAGGCCGGGCGCTCGACCACCTCGCCGGCCGCCACTTGGCTGGCGACATCATCGGCGAGTAATCGAATCTTTCCCATGCCGTTTGACTTTGCACGGATTCGTTTTTAAGAAAAGGCCGTGATCACGATAACCGACCAAGCCGCACGCGCGTTGCTGGATTTGATCGCCGAAAAGGGAACCGGCGAAGGGTTGCGTTTGGGAGTCGAAAAAGGCGGCTGTGCCGGCCTGCAATACATCATGGTGGTCGACGCCGCGCGTGATGGCGACGCGACCATTGAGCACGGCGGCGCCAAGGTTTTCATCGATGCCGCCAGCGTGTCGCACCTGCGGGGAAGCATCTTGGATTTCGAAGACGGACTTTCCGGCGCAGGCTTTCGCATCCGCAACCCCCAAGCCTCCCGCTCCTGCGGTTGCGGCACATCCTTCGAGCCCGCCCCCACGATCGCCTGACGCCCCAATGCCGCACGAAGAGGAAACAAAAAACAGCCGCGCCTGGTTCAAGGATCCCGACTCGGATCCATCCAAGCCCCGAAGCCGCCAAGATGGCGGGCTTTTTGGCTGGACCGTTCTCATCCTCCTGCTCATCGGCGTGGCGATTTTCTGCTGGATCGGAAGTTTCTACATCTTCGGCCATCCCGAAAAACCGCTCAGCTACGAGGTTCTCAGCAAGCTCAAAAAAATCGAGGCGCCGAAACGCTTCGAACTCACCGCCGCGCCACGCGGGGAATTCCTCCGCGCGCCACAAATCATGGAGCGCTACGCGGCGATGCGTCCCCGCCAACTCGAGCGCACCAACGAAATCCTCCTCCGAAATTACCTCCGGAATTTCAAACCCTGCGACGGCCTCGTGCCCTATGTCCTCGGCACTTTCAACATCCTCGATTCCTTCGAACTCACCGGCGACGACTTTTTTCCCTCCGGCGTGGTTGCCCTCGCCCAATCCAAGGACAACCCGAATCTGCTGCTCGAGCAGGTCTTTTGCGCTGACAAGCGGATGGTGCCGACACTCCACCGCACGCTGCTGACCGGGCTGGACATCGACCTCAAGCGCGAGAACGAACTCGCCGCTGTGGTCAATGTCGAGCGCCTCTCCGACGGCCGCATCAAGCTCACAACCGTTTCGATCCTCTACCCGAGCTACGAGTCCGCCAGCGCCGACGGCACCTTCACGCTCGACCCGCCGGAAAAACTCAATGTCCGCGCGGGAATGCCAATCGTGGACACCGACCGCCAACGCGAGGCCGATGCGAAATACGACCACTTTCGCCGCAAGACCCGCCTCGCCGGCAAAGCAGAAAAAACCACTCCGCTCGCGGATGCCAAAAGCCGCCTCGTGCGTGTCGAGAAACCTTTGGCTGTCGAAGAGGCGCAGCCCACCCCGACTCCCGCTCCTATCGCAACGCCCGAGCCTCGCGTTGCAGCAGCTCTCCCGGTTGTAAAATCCGTTGAGGTCCGCGCCGCGCTACCAGCCATCGCGGCTACGCCAACTGTGCCAAGCACCCCGGTCACCGCGCTCCCGGCCACGCCTGTGCTTCCCGCCACGACACCTCAACCCCAATCCTCCCCTGCCGTTGTTGACGAGCCCAGGCCGAGCCCGACTCCCGCACCGTCTCCGACTCCCGCACCGTCTCCGAAAGCCATCGCCGCCGGCAGCGCGAGGAATTGGCAGACCTATGAAGCTGGCCGCATGCCGCGTGGACGACTCCTCGGAGTTTCCGATGTCGCCTCGATTGCGAAGCGCGGCACCGGCGGAGAACGCATTTATCTCCAAGGCAATTTCGAGGTCACCGCCGCCGGCGTTGACCGCGCGGTGCTCCGCTCCCCGAAACGCGCGGCGAATGTTCGAATCATTGTTCAATACCCCGAGGGAATGCAGCCGCCCTCCGACGGCAGCAATTTGGCCCGCGACGAGCGGCGTCCGTTCCAGATTCTCGATGTGCGCGAGAGCACCGGCGGGCAGATCAATGTCTATGTCCGCGAGGTCACCCGGCCTTAGCGGCCGCATTATTCGGGAAATCGCAAGCCACGGCCCGATCCGCTTTTCCCGCTTCATGGAGCTGGCGCTCTACGATCCCGACGAAGGCTACTACGCCAGCGGCAAGGCAGGCGTTGGACACGATGGTGATTTTTTCACGAACATCAGCCTCGGCCCGGTCTTCGGCGAAATCCTCGCCACCCAATTCCTCGAAATGTGGGAAATCCTCGGCCGGCCCGAGGACTTCACGCTGGTCGAACAGGGAGCGAATGACGCTAGCCTCGCGGCCGATGTGCTCGATGGCCTCGCCGGAACGCCCCTCGCCGAGGCGCGCCTCATCATTATCGAGCCATTCGCCCCGCTTCGCGAAAAACAACAAGCCCGCCTCGCGGGGCGACGCGTCGCTTGGGTTGAAGCGCCCGAGGATTTGCCAAATTTCACCGGAGTGCATTTTTCCAACGAACTCTTCGACGCCTTGCCGTTCGACATCGTCAAATCCCGCGCTGGCCGCTGGGAGCTTCAGCGCGTCCAAAACCTCGACGGTGCCTTCCGGCTAGAACCCGCCGAGGTTTTGGACCTCGACTGGCCCGTGCCCTCCGAGGATTTCGTTTCGGAGATTCGCGTCGGCCAGCGCGAACTTCTTTCTGCCATTTCCTTCCGGCACCAGCGCGGCTTTATACTGGGAATCGACTACGGCATGACACGCGAGGAGCTCCTCGCGCCGCACCGCTCCGGCGGAACACTAGCCTGCTACGCCGCGCATCAACGCGATGATGATCCTTTCCAATCCATCGGCCGGAAAGACATCACGGCGCATGTCGATTTCACCGCACTCGCCGAGGATTTGCGCGCCAGCGGCCTCGAGCCGACCGCCTACACCGACCAACATCATTTCCTTGTCGGCGCAGTCGAACGCTTGTTGCTTTTGCTCGATGGCCAGCCGCCGACTCCCTCGAGCCTCAAAAAACTCCGCACGCTCCGCACCCTCCTCCATCCCGAAACAATGGGCGTTCAATTCAAAGTCCTGCTTGCCTCGAAGGGGGTCTCCACGCCAACGATCTCGGGATTCCGCCACGCGCGTCCACTCCCGTTTTAAAACCCATCCCACCATGCCCATTCCATCCTTCCTCACCGACCACCTCACCGCCGGAGTTCTTTCCACCGAGGATTTGGAGCTCGCCGAATCCCTGCTCGCCGAGGACCAGGCCCAGCTATTCGCCGATTGGGACGCCCCGGGAACGAACGACGACCAGAAGCGCGCGTTTTTCCAAACCCTCCAAAATTGCAACCGCTCCTACCCCGGCGGCCTCGTGGCCTACATCAGCAATGCCCGCCGCCTCCTTGCAGAATCCGCCACGGGCGGCAACCCCTTTGCAGGCTACACGCCAGAGGAACCCGATCTCGCCGATCTCTCAAGCTTCGGGCCGGCCTATGAGGAAGCTGAAGGCGTCGGCCTGAAATCCCTTGCGGAGACCGCCATCGTTCTCGTCGCGGGAGGACTTGGCGAACGGCTCGGCTACCACGGCATCAAGCTCGACATCCCCGTCGAAGTCACCGAGTCCACCTCCTACCTTGCCCACTACACAAGCGTCATCCGCGCTGCCTCGAATCGCCTCGGCCGCGAGATTCCACTCGTGATCATGACGAGCCGCGAGACGAACGCCGGCACGATCGCCACGCTCCAGGCAAACCAAAATTTCGGCCTCGCGCCCGGCCAGATCACGATTCTCAACCAAGAACTCGTTCCTGCGCTGTCCGACATCGTTGCACATCTTTCGCTGGAGGAAAAATACCGCCTGAACCTGAAGCCTCACGGCCACGGCGACATCCACACTCTCCTTCACACGAGCGGTACGGCGAAAAAATTCGCCGCCGCAGGCATTCGCCATCTTCTTTTCATCCAAGACACGAACGGCCAAGTCTTCAACGCCGCGCTCGCCGCGCTCGGGGTTTCTGAACTCCGGGGCTACGACTTCAACTCGATCGCCGTGAACCGCATTCCCGGCGAGGCGGTGGGCGGCATCGCGCGGCTCAAGAAATCCGGCGTGCCCGACCTCACGCTCAATGTCGAATATAACTACCTCGACCCGCTCCTTCGCGAGACGGTGAACCCCGCCGGCGATGTTGCGGAGCCGAACGGCTTCTCGCGCTTCCCTGGAAACATCAATCTCCTCGTCGTGCGTATCGAGCCCTACCTCCGCGTGCTGGAAGCCTCCGGCGGCGTGATCGCCGAGTTCGTGAACCCCAAGTTCGCCGATGCCTCGCGCACCAAGTTCAAAAAACCCGCGCGGCTCGAGACTTTGATGCAGGATTTGCCGAAATCATTCGTCTCCGGGGAAAAGGTCGGCGTCACCATCTTCGATCGCGTGTGGTGCTTCAGCGCGTGCAAAAACAATCTCACCGACGCCGCTGCCAAGGTTCTCTCGGACGGCCCGCCCGAAAGCGCCTCCAGCGCCGAGAATGATTTCTACCTTGCCGGCCGCATGAAGCTCCGCGCCGCCGGAATGGAAGTGATCGACGCCCCGCAAAAAACACTTCGCGGCATTCCGCTCACTCCCGGCCCGCGCGTGATCTTGCGCCCTTCATTCGCGCTTACGCTCGCCGATGTCCGCGCCCGAATCAGCGGCGGATCGATCTCCGGGGAATCGACTCTCGTGCTCGACGGCGATGTCACTCTGAAAAATGTCACCATCGCCGATGGCGCCTCTCTCGTTGCAAAAGCTCCCGCCGGCGAATCCCTCGCCATCAAGGACCGCGTCATCACACGCACCGGCACAGTCCACGACCTCGTGCCGCTCACCGACGCCGAGATGGCTTCGACGGAAGTGCCCGAATACCTCCGCATCCGAGGCTATCGCCTCATCGCCCGCGAGGCTTAAAAATTGGAGGGCTCTGCATCTCCGCTTTTCCCCCACCAGGTTGCCATCCCGGGCCAGCCAATCGCCCCGCCCCAAAAACGAACGCGCTGGGGCATGCGGTTTTTTTCAGAGCCGGATCGGATTGCCTTCGAAAGACTCAACGAACCTGACAAGCAGGCCCCACATGATCCGAGCAAAAAAAACAGCGCCGCATTTTAGAACGGCGCTGTTTTTTTGGCGGAAAGGTTCCGGTTTTTAAACCTTCGGCATGCCGTAGTAGGCAGCTTGGGGATATTGGGGAGCAGGAGCGCCTTGTTGGGCGGCTTGGTAGCGGAACCACTCGGCCTCGACGAGGTCTTCAAACAATTGCGACACGGAACGACGGCGCTTGAATGCGAGTTGTTCCGCGAAGTCGCGAATTTCAGGGTGGATCGTGAGGTTGAGTTTCCCGCGGAGTTTGCGGTTTGGGTCGGCTATTCTTGGCATATGCTGTGTGTATTTCTTGTTTTTTGGGATCACGGCTTGAGACCAGCAATCCGTGCGCACAATCGCGTTATTCCGAAAAAGCGTCAAGAGGGCGCGCACCTTTTTGTGCGAATCCGCAGATTTTTGTGTGAATCCGCCTAAGCGAATCTTTCTAGGCAGGCTTTAGGCGCGCAGTGAAGAGAGGGGCTGAGAGTAGCTCGCGGAGGCGTTCGTTTGCGGTGCGGCCCAATGCGATGGAGGCGTTGTTGGCCAAAATCACACGGGCGCTGGCGCCTTGAGGTTCGATGGCTTGAATGTGATCAAGCCGGAGAAGCGTGGAGCGGTCGAGCCGCTGGAAGGGAAAATCGGCGAGCAGTTTCTCCCACTCCCGCAGGCGGCGATGGTCGGGGTATTCCTTCGAACCGCAGAGGACACGCGAGTAATTTCCTTCGGCGGTTACGGCGGAGAGATTTTCCAGCGCGAGGAAAATCCGGGTCGATCCGCTGCGGTGCACCGGCACACGGGTTAGAGGCGCGGTGGAGCAGCCGAAGGACGAGGCGGCCCGACTGAGCGCGCGGAGCATGCGATCCTCCGTGACCGGCTTCACGAGGTAATCCACGGCGTCGGCATCGAACGCCTGCCCGCCATAGCCGGTGTGGACGGTGGTAAAAATCACGCGCCGGTCGCGGCCCACGGCGTCGAGGAGCGAGAAGCCATTCTCGCGGCCGACTTCGATATCCAGAAAGACCAACTCGATGTCCGGATTCGAGAGAGCTTCGCGCGCGGAGCCGAGGCATCCCGCCTCCTGGATCGTGGAAATGCCGGAAACCCTCTCGAGCAAACAGCGGAGGGCGGCCCGGTCGGGCTTGCTGTCATCAACGATCAATGTGCGCATGATTCGGTGGATTTCTTCAACCCGGGAAGTTCGATTTCAAAGCAAAACCCACTCGGTGAGAGCGGCCGGGTGGAGATTTTGCCTCCAAGGAGACCGAGGTTTTGACGCACCACGGCGAGGCCCAAGCCCACTCCACGGTCGGTGGATGGCGTGTCTGTATCGCTCTGGCCGAATTCACTGAAGAGCCCCTCGAGCTTATCGGCGGGAATCCCCGGCCCCTCGTCGGCAACACTCAAGCGCAACATACCGTCGCCGAAGATCGAAATAGAAATCCAAACACGCGAGCCATGTTTTACCGAGAACTTCACGGCATTGTGAGCGAGGTTGAGCAGGATTTGGGAGAGGCGCACCGAGTCGGTCGTGAACACTTCGTTGTCGTCATCGGACAGGCACCAGATAATCTGAACCGACCGCGAGCGCGCGATGGGCTCGAGGATCGCGCCGATGTCTTCCACCCAATCCCTCAAATAAAAAGTCGTGGGGCGTACGGGTGCGTGGCCGGATTCGGCGGCCGAGACATCCAGCAGGTTAGTGAGGATGAGGTTCAGGTATTGCCCGCCGGATCGGACGGTTTCGAGATGCTCCAAAAACTCGGGCGGGAGGCTGTGTTTCTCGCTCTCGAGCAGCATGGATTGGGAAATATTCACCAGCGCGGAGATCGGGGTGCGGATTTCGTGACTTACGCCGGCGAGGAACCGGACTTTGGCTTTCGCGGCCAACTCGGCTTGGGCGCGCAGGATCGACTCGTTCTTATAGGCGGCCTCAAGCGCAGCGGCGGCTTTTTTTTGTTCGGTCGCGTCGCGCATGGCAATGACTATGTAAGGGCCGACGAGCGTGGTGTTGAAAATGATGTCCCGGCGCATGCCGTCTTTGGCGACGACTTGAAATTCGACATTTTCCACCAACCCGCTGCCCTTGGCGGCCCCCTCCAGCGCATCTCGCCACCAGTCAACCACCATATTCCGGTACTCGTCGTCGGGATAGGCTTTAACCGCCCACGCCATGGCCGAGGGCATATCCTCGATCGTGTAGCCGAGGATTTCCGTGAATTTACGGTTCGCCATCAGGAAATGGAGGTCTTCATACGGCCCCGCAGCATCCAGCACCATCACAGGCACGGGCATATCCTCGAG
>JBIPMC010000256.1:0-3412 GCA_044369345.1 Terrimicrobiaceae bacterium | reverse complement strand
CCAAGCCTCAACGCCTGCACATCCCGCCAACCGCTCGCCCTCAATAAATCGGCTGGCCTCATTGTTTCGCGCAGCGGAATGAATCGGCTGGTTCGGGTCGTTGAGCTCCGGAGGGGTTGGTCGAGGATGGGAGAGAGTTTTTCGAGCCAAGGTTGGTCGGTTGAGGAATCCACCGTAATGATTTTCTTGCGGGTGGTAGCCGCGTGGACATCGCTGAAATCCATGCCCTGAAGGTTGCGATCATCCTGTGGAAGCCCGCCGAGAAGCTCGGTGGCATCCACTGCAAAAGCGGAGTGGCGGCAATCAGACTCATCGCGATGGTCGCCCATAGAATCAGAAGCTCACGCTCATCTGCGCGCCGAGCACGAGAGCGTTCGGGATGTTGCGAGTGCCGCCTGGGTTGAGAATCCATTGGAGATTCGGCTGCACATAGGCGAATTTTGTGATTTGCACGCGGTAGCCGGCTTCGAGCGCGAGTTCGTAGCTGGGCGATCCAGCTCCAGTGGTGGAGATGGTGTTGGCGTAATCCTCGCTGAAGTTTCCATAAGCCATGCCCAGTATGGTGATGTCGCTGTGGCGAGTGGGCACGAGGCCGCGATAGACGAAGCCGGCGTTGGTTTGGAATGGGAGCTTCGAGATGTTTTGTTGTGTCGATAGAACGAACGCGCTCCAGAGTGTCAGGCCTTGGTCGCTGTCGGGGGATTCCTGCCAGATCATTTGGTCGGCGTGCCAGTAGAAGCCGTAGGAGTTATTGGCCGTCTCGGCTGAGCCGAACTGGGCGTAGTCCCAAGGCGAGAAATACATGCCGAACCAGTAATGGCCGGGCAGTCCACACATATCGGCTTCGACTGGTGCTTGGAAGGTTTTGACTTCCGAGCGGGACTTGCTGGAGAGTGACGACTTGGCATTTGGCTTCGCCCCGCTGGAGGGGACAGGTTTTTTGAAAAACTCGGGTGTCCAGCCGACTTGGCCGACCATAGTGACTCCGTCGGAGTTGTTCATACTCCAATTCAAACCATGGCCTTCGTAGAGGTTGATCTGGGTGGCCTGATAGATTCCCGCCATGGCGAACCATTCGGGCGTGGGATCAACGCGGATGCGGGCGCCCCAGACGGCGTTCGGATAAGTTGAGAAGGCAGTGTTGACGGGGAGAGACTGTGGGTTGCCGTCAATGCCGTTGTTCATGTAGAGCCAGTAGAGCGGCGAGGAGGCGAAGTCATCGCCCGCCGAGAAGCGGCCGAGTTTGATTCCGACTTTGTCCTCGAGGAGTTTTTGCTCCAATACGAGCGCGTAGAAGGCGATGGTCTGGCCTCCGTAAACTTGCTGAACAGTGAATTGGTTTCCGATGTCTTGCGCAGAAAGGTTCGAGCCGTTGCGGTGGAGGGCGCTGATCGTGAGCGTGGCGCCTTGCCAGCCGGTGAGTTGTTCAAAATCGAGCTGCACGCCGAAACTGGTGTTGTCCGCATAGGCGAAGGCTTGGCTGCGGCCGCCGACGGGATTGCCCGCGAGGTTGTTAGTGTAGGAGGCGGAAATTTCGATGCCGGAATCGTCGAGGAAATTCCTCGCGCCCCACCAGTCGCCGCTCAGCGAGTTGCCATCCCACCACTGGCGCGAACCGATGCAGTTCGAGGGGTAAGGATCGTAATAAGTCCAGAAACGCGAGTAGCCGAACATTTCATCTTTTTCATTTTGGTAGCCGATCGGAGAGCCCGGGATGTCACCCGATTCCTGAGCTTGCATGAATGATGAAGCCAAAACAACTGCGGCAATGAATAAGTGAAGTTTTTTCATCCCGAATCCAGCAGAATTAACCCACAGAGGACACGGAGCACAGAGGGTAAATGAATTGCTCCTCATCGCATCGGATTTTTTGTCCAAGCCATCGCTTTCATAAACCGATTTTGTGAATATTGTTCAGCCTGTTCTCCTGTATAAAAATCCATTTTCGGGTTCATAGGGGTAGAAGACAATTGGCCATGCAGCCCTATGAAAAAATGCCCCTCGCAAAGGGGGAATATTTTTGCGTTTGGCGCGAAAATCTATCTGCGCCGTTTCGACCCGAAGCGCATGCCTTTGTGGGTGCGCACGCCTTTCGCTCCTTTGAGGGAAGACATCACGCGGTCCTCATCGAAAAGCGCGGTGTAAACATAGGAAAAATTCTCGAGCTTTTGGCGCGGAACTTTCTGGGCGATGAAGCGCTCGATATCGAGCACATGCGGGAGTTCCTCGGCGGTCATGATGGTGAAGGCCTCGCCGACTGTTTGTGCGCGGCCGGTGCGGCCGATGCGGTGCACATAGTCCTCGGGATGCTGGGGCACATCGTAGTTGATGACATGGCTCACGCCGGCGATGTCGATACCGCGCGCAGCGATGTCGGTGGCAACCATGACCTCGTAGCGTCCTCCTTTGAAGCCCTCGAGCGCATCGACGCGTTCGTTTTGCGTGCGGTTCGAGTGGAGCGTGGCGACGGAGTGGTTGTTCTTTTTCAACTGACGGGATATGCGGTCGGCTCCGTCCTTGGTGCGGGTGAAAATCAAAACGCTGTCGTAGTTGGTTCGTTCGAGAAGGGTCAGGAGGAGATCGAACTTCTGATCAGCCGCGACGGGGTAGAGGGCATGGGAGACAGTCTCGGCAGGAGAACGCCGCGCCCCTATCTCGATGCGCTCGGGATCGCGCAGGCACCACGCCGAGAGGCGCTGGATTTCCTCGGGAATCGTGGCTGAAAAGAGGAGCGTCTGGCGTTCCTTGGGACACTTTTCGACGATGCGGCGGACATCGGGCAAAAAGCCCATGTCGAGCATGCGGTCCACCTCGTCGAGGATTAGGAATTGGAGGGCGCTGAGGTCCACGGCACCATGCTGCATGTGGTCGAGCAAACGGCCGGGCGTGGCCACGATCACATCGCACTGCCGTTTCAAATCATCGCGTTGTTTTCCGTAGCCGACGCCGCCGTGGATGAGCGAAACCTCGGTGTGCATGAAACGCATGTAGTCGCGGAAAGCGGTCTCGACCTGCATTGCCAGTTCGCGTGTGGGCTCGAGGACGAGGCAGCGGATTCGGGGTTCGTGGTGGTCGAGCTTCGAAAGGACAGGAAGGGCGAAGGCGGCGGTTTTTCCGGTGCCGGTTTGCGCCGAGGCGATCAGGTCGCGGCCGGAGAGAATGACCGGGATGGCGCGGAGCTGGATTGGGGTCGGGTCTGAGTAGCCCATGCGTTGCGCGCCGTGAAGAACGGGCTCCGACAGCCCGAGTTGCTGAAATGACATATCCCTCTTGTGCCAGTTCGAACGAGGGGCGGCAATGGAAAGCTCGCGGCTTAGCCGATGAGTTCAAACAATTCTTGGGCGTCGAGCGCAGGCCCGGCGGAGTTTTCTGGGTCGAGGAGTTCCGTGAGCAGGGCGCGTTTTTTCTCCTG
>JBIPMC010000030.1:0-11405 GCA_044369345.1 Terrimicrobiaceae bacterium | reverse complement strand
TGCTCGATGTTCGCGACATTCCCCGTGATGAGATTGTCGATCGCTATGACGCGGTGGCCTTCCTTGAGCAACCGGTCCGTGAGATGGGATCCCAAAAACCCGGCAGCGCCGGTGACGACGCTGACGGGTTTTATGCTGGTGGAGGACATGGCGCTGGTCGCTTAGTTCGAGTAGGAGGCCTGTGTGCCTTTGAGGTTGCGCTTTTTGATCCAGGGCATGAGGCCGCGGAGTCGCTCGCCGGTCTTCTCGATCGGGTGTTTCTCCCCGGCTTTGAGGAGGGCGTTGTATTTCTTGTAGCCGCCCTCGTATTCCTTAATCCATTCTTTGGCAAATTTGCCGGTCTGGATATCTTTCAGGGCTGCTTTCATTCGCTTCTTCACGGAGGCGTCGACGATCTTCGGGCCGACATGCACATCGCCCCACTTGGCGGTTTCGGAAATCGAGAAACGCATTCCGGCGATACCAGCCTCGTTCATCAGATCGACGATGAGTTTCAGCTCATGCAAGCACTCGAAATAAGCCATCTCGGGCGAGTAACCGGCTTCGATGAGCGTTTCGAATCCCGCTTGAACGAGCGCCGAGGCACCGCCGCAAAGAACGGTCTGCTCGCCGAAAAGATCGGTCTCGGTCTCTTCCTTGAAGGTGGTTTCCATGACGCCACCGCGTGTGCCGCCAATGCCCTTCGCCCATGCGAGCGCGATTTTTTTCGCGTCCTTGCCGGGATTTTGGTGGATGGCGATGAGGGTGGGAACGCCCTTGCCTTCGGTGTATTGGCGGCGAACGATGTGGCCTGGGCCTTTCGGCGCGACCATGATCACATTCACATTCTTTGGCGGAACGATCGTCTTGTAAAGAATGCTGAAGCCGTGGGAGAACAAGAGTGTCTTTCCGGCTTGGAGATTCGCTTCGATGTCTTTTTTGTAGGCGGCGGGCTGCTTGGTGTCGGGGATCGCCACCATGATCACATCGGCACGGCGCACGGCTTCGTCGGTATCGAACACTTCAAAGCCCGCCTTCTTCGCGACCTCACGGCTCTTCGATTTGGGATAAAGGCCGATGATGACATTGCAACCGCTTTCCTTAAGGTTGAGAGCGTGGGCGTGGCCCTGGGAGCCGAAGCCGAGAACAGCAAGGGTTTTTCCCTTAAGAACATTCAGGTCGGCGTCTTTGTCGGTGTGGATTTTGGCAGGCATGTTGGTGGTTGGTTGGGTTTAAAAAAGGGTGGGATTACTTGGATCGGGCGAGCGCGACCTTGCCGGTGCGTGTGAGATCGCTGATGCCGAAGGTTTCCATGAGACTCAGGAATTTGCTGATCTTTGCTTCGGTGCCGGTGATTTCGATGGCCAATTTTTCAGGCTGCACATCGATGATCTTTGCTCGGAAGATATCGCAAATCTGCATCACCTCGGCGCGCGTCTTGGAGTTCGCGTTCACGCGGAGCAGCACAAGTTCGCGGTCCACATACTCTTCGTCGCGGAAGTCCTCCACATCGATCACATCGATCAATTTGTCGAGCTGCTTGGTGACCTGCTCGAGAATCTTGTCGTCTCCGCGCACGACAATCGTCATGCGCGAAGCGGAGGGATCGAGAGTCGGTCCGACATTGAGCGAGTCGATGTTGAATCCGCGGCCGCTGAACATTCCCGCCACGCGGGTGAGAACGCCGAATTTGTTTTCCACGAGGATCGAGATGGTGTGGCGCATGCGATGAAAAGGGGATCGATGCTGATCCAGCGCCTTCGGCCCGTCAATGGAATTCCCAGAAAACGCGGCCACACATACGCACCCCCGAGTCAGGCCGCATCGTATTCAGGGCATGCGATGGTAGTTCTGCGCATCGTGGATGATCTTGTTCAACCCGCTGACATCTCGTCCGGACGGCGTGTTGGGGTCGTAAATCGTATCGTGCGGGCCTGCGATCCTGACCACCATCCCGCCGGCGCGAATGACCTCCATTCCAAAACGCGGCGGTTCGTTGAGGTTCTGCGTGGCATCGAATTTTAATGCCGGAAAAGAGTAAGCCGTCAGGAAAATCGAGCGGGGGAGGTTTTGATCTTTTGGGTTGAAATAAACCGTCGTCGCCGCCCGCGCGCCCGCTGCCTCCACCTCGCGGCGGAACGGCCCCTCGATTGGTCCCTTCGATAGTCTCGCTGCGATTTTCTCCGGCACCCTCATCGCATGGGGAACAGGTGTGAGGGGAAAATCCACCAATGGCTTCGAAACGTACGAGCCTAGCGCCAAGGCGGCACCCGCCACAGCGAGTTTCGATAAAATTCTTGTTAAAATGAGGCGTGCTTCCCTAGCGGAGTGATTGAGCGGTTGTAAGACTCTGATCCCGTCAAAGCCGATAGTCATGCGCCGCTCAGATTAAAATCTCCCGCAGATGGGCAGAGACGCGGTGGAGAGAACGGGGCTAAATTCGCCTGCGATTGCACTTTTGGAAAGTGGAGCGGCAGCGCCCGGTCCTGTGGAGCGCCCCACTGCCTCGCGTCCTCGCGGGGCGATTGGAAAAACCGGCCAGAGGCCGCTTGAATCTTTCAGTGTCGGGCGCGGGGCGCACCTGACGGCGCCCGAGGCGGGCACGCACCAGGGGGCCTCTCGCGCTTGGTGGCGCAATCAACCTCAATGCGCCACTAAATCAGTTTGTAGTGGCGCAAAAAAACTCTTCTCGTGCCGCGCCCCATCCCAACACATCGACTCGAAGCCGTGCCGTGTTCGTTCATTCATTTCCCGAACGCTGCGAGTTTGGCGGCGATGAAACCGCGCCCTCCCCGGCGCAGCCTCCAGCGTTGGATCGCGCTGCTTGTGAACAAGGGCAGTCTCATCCAGTCGGGAGCGGGACGAACCGCCCGCGACCACTTGCCCGCATCCGGCAAACAGACCGGATCAGGAGCCGGTCGAGCCGTTGCGGCGACTCCTCTGGATCTGGCAGTATTGCGCGAGGCGGATGGGTTTAGCAAAGCCGTGAGGCAGCCCCTCTTTCATCGCACGCCGGCGGGTTGCAACTCCGAATTTCTGAGCGGATACATCTTGAACCGGACTTTTCCCTTTCTGCCAAAGCCCGGAATGATTTGCCCGGCATCGGCGACTCTCCGGCGCAAGGGCTGCCCGCCGGCACGCGCGCCCGCCAAATTCTCGACAGGCTCTTGATTGACCTCTCTTGGAACTCCAGCCGACTCGAGGGAAATACCCGCCCCTTGTTGGAAACGGAGCGCCTTTTGGAAGAAGGCATCGCGACGGAAGGGAAGGATGCCCGTGAGACACCAATGATCCTGAACCATAAACGGGCCATCGAGTTGATGGTGCAGGATGGGGCGGAGGTGGGTTTCAACCGCTACACGATCCTGAATCTTCATGCCTCCTTGGCGGAAAATCTTTTTGCGAACCCTGTTGCAGCAGGGCGACTCCGGCAGATCGCGGTCGGGCTCGACGGCAGTGTTTTCCATCCTCTGGAAGGCCCACGGCGGATCGAGGAAATATTCGATTTGTTCCTCCACAAAGCGCGCAAAATGAAAGACCCCTTTGAACAATCGTTTTTCGCCATGGTGCATTCGAAGATGTCATTACGCGGGTCTCCCGTCTGGCGGCGAACATCCCCTTCATCTGCCGCTACCTCTGCCCGGTTTCTCTTATGGATGTGCCGCAACGCGACTATGTGGATGGCCTGCTGGGAATCTATGAGCTGAATCGCATCGAGTTGTTCAGGGATTTCTTTGTGGGGGCTTACGAACGCTCTGCGGCGCGATACTCGGCTATCCAGCAGACCCTCGGGGAGCCCGATCCGTTTCGTCTGCGGCATCGCGCCTTGCTGGGCGAGGTCGTCGCGCGCGTCGTCCAAAGTGGCATGGATAAAAAAACAGGCAGCAAAATGCGTGTTGGTGGAATCCCGTAAAATCCCGAATCCGGCTGAGCGCTCCGGTTTCGCTGAGATGGCCGAGACCGAACTCGCTGGATTGCACGAAGGGAACTTCGCCCAGTTGGGCATCCGCCTACGGAGTTTTCCGCTTGGAAATCCCGGTGGAGGTAGAAAAGCCCTGGCGCTGCCGGAGCAGCGTCCTCCAGGAGCTTTTCTCTCCTCTGTGCCTTCTGTAGTTAATCGCCGCTCAAATGCCCGAGGCCACGGAGGGTTTCGAGGATGCCTTCGATTTGCTCGGTGCGCTTGGGAGATTTGCGGCCGAAGCAGGCGGAGAGGGTTTCGGCGGTGGTGGTGGGATCGGCGGCGAGGAGTTGGCGGATCAACGCGACTTGCTCGGGGAGGCGGGCGGGCCAGGGGGGAGTTTTCAGCGGTTGTGTGGCGGGGGCGTTTGGTGAGGTAGAGCAACCGGAGGTTGGCCCCGTAGGGGCGAGACGAGCGGGAGCGAGCGAGTCAAAGGACACGGAGGGGGAGTCTGTGCCGGGCAGGGCGGGTTGTGCCGCTTGGGGGGCGGCGAGATGGGGGGCTTGGTAATCGGGGCGGAGCCAGCGGATGTGGCCGCGCTGCTCCTCGGCGGCGCGCTCGTGGTTGAGGGCGACGAGGCGCGTGAGGAGTTCGGGTTCACGCTCGGGCGTGAGCGGATGCAGGTCGGCCCAGCCGTAGGCCTCGAGCACGGCGGCGTCCAACTCGTCGTGGATCTGGCGCAGCAGCGTGACGAGGCCTTGGTCGTGGAGGGTTTTCTCTTTGGCGTTCAGGGTCGCCCCGGCACGGAGCTTTTCGAGCACATTGTAGAGTCCGGTGAGCGTGAGGTCGGGATGCTGCTCCTGCTGGCGTTTGCGGTGCGTGTCCAATCGCTCGCCGAGGTCGCGGATGCGTTGCTTCAACGGGCCTTCGGAAAGGTCGGGGAACGGGAAGGGGTCGAAGCAGACGGATTTGTTGTAGCGTGGGCGATCTTCCAATGTGCCGCCTTTGGCCAAAGCCCAAGCAACATGAAGCCGAGACGAAAGAACGCCGAGGTGGAAGGCGTCATCGCTGGCGATGGCGATGAGCATGTTGTCTGGCAGGATGTCCTGATTGAGAAAAGTGAAGAAGCGGTGTTTGCTGGTTTCAACGGTGGCGAGGTAGCGGGGAAGTTGAGAAAGAGCTTTTCGAAGATCTTGCCGAGGTTTCCCAAAAACCCACCAAAGTTTCGCATAAGTTGCACCGTCTTTGGTATGGGCTCCAGCATCCCGCTCCGGTTTCACATGAGTTAAAACATGTTGATAAAGAGAAGGAAAATTTGATCGCGCCTCGTCTTCTGAGAGTCCGAACAAATCAATGACCCGGACATCTCGGGGGCGGTTGGTCAGATCTTTGCCGTTGCGATAGCCTTTGAGGTGATTGCCGAGATTCTCAATCGTCCCATAGCCAAGTTGCATGGCTTCCTCATTGGAAACGATGAAGCCGGAGCCGTGGAGTTTGACGCCGGGGCAACTGAGTTTTGAATTTGCGAGCAGGGCGGAGCACGAAGAAAGGTCGGCACCAATTTGAAGATTGGGGGCAAGGATGCCCCCGCTCCTTGAGAGGGACACTTCGACTTCCCCATGCTCCATCGGGCGCTCATCGGTGACTTTTTCCAAAACGCCCTCGGCTTTTCCAGGAGCGGCGACGGTCATGGCGATGCGGACAGCGGCACCATCGGCCGAGTCAATCCAGGGGTGGTCGGGGATGGCGTAGGCGAGGTGGAGGGGATTTTTTGCATCAGCGAGGAACGGCTCGATGACGCGGCGGTTAAAGGTTTGGTGGATGGAGTTGGTGGTGATGAAGCCGAAGCGTTCACAGTGGCCTTGGGCGGTCTCGGCGGCGGCCTTGCACCACCAGAACATGACGAGATCGGCGGACTCGGGAACATCGCCTTTCCAAGCTTGGCGAAGGGCCTCGGTGTAGCCGTCGCCGAGGGCGTCGCGCATACGGGAGGCTCCGAGGAATGGTGGGTTGCCCACGATCATGCTGGCCCGGGGCCATTCGGCGCGGCGGGGGTTCACATAATCGAAGAGGGGGACGCGGGCGGATTCGTCGGGGATTTCCTTGCCGGTGACGGGGTGGAGTTTGGTGGAGTGGCCGTCCCAGATGGTGAGGGCTTCGCCGGTGTGGGGATCGAGGCGGGGTATTTTCTCATCGTAGGCGAGGACGGCGTCTTGCTGGCGGATGGAGGGGGTTTTTGGCAGGAGCGGGCGGTCGCCGGTGTCGGCTTTGCCGGTGGTCTTGCGTTGCCATTGGAAGTAGCCGATCCAGAGGACGAGTTGGGCGATGGCGACGGCGTTGGGAGAGATTTCGAGGCCGAGGAATTGCTCGGGGCGCACGCGGTATTCCTTCATCTCGAAGGTCGCGTCGCCGCCGAGGGCGGTGGCGAGTTCGAGGACTTCGGCTTCAAGGCGCTTGAGGTGCTCGAGGGTCACATAGAGGAAATTCGCGGTGCCGCAGGCAGGGTCGAGAATGCGGAGGGCGCAGAGGCGGTGGTGGTAGGCGGTGACGAGCCGGAGGGCCTCGGCGTCGTGTTTTTTCGCCTCGGCGCGGAGTTTTTGCGCGGCGGCGCCTGAGGACTTGGCGGGCTCGGAATCGCCGGCGGCGAGGAGTTTTTTCGCCTCGTCTTCGTGGGTCTCGGCGGCATCGAGGGCGGCTTCGGCTTCGCGGTGGAGATTGGCGGCGGCGAGGCGGGTGGACTCCCATTCCTCGCGGAGCGGGTCGATAATGGTCGGGCGGATGAGGCGCTCGACATAGGAGCGGGGCGTGTATTCCGCCCCGAGCTTGTGGCGCTCGCGGGGGTCGAGCGCGCGGGTGAGCAGGGTGCCGAAGATGGAGGGCTCGACGCTGGACCAATCGGTGGCGGAGGCGTCGGCAAGCATGGCAATCTGCGCGGCGGAGAGTGGAAGGGCGCTGGTATCCTCAAAAAGGCCGCCGCTGAAGTGGGCGATCTTTTGAAAGAGGAGGGTGGAGTAATCGGTGCCGGTGGCCATTTCCCGCCAGAGCGAACTGATGAGGACGGGAAAGCCTTGCGGGGCGGATTTCACGCGGTCGAGGAGTTGCTGGAAGCCGCCATCGGGCAGCAGGCCGATATCCTCGGCAAACATGGTGAAGAGGCAGCGCTGCAGGAAGCCGGCGATGGCCTGTGGCGAGTGGCCATCCGCTTCGAGCGACTTCGCGAGCTTGGCGAGACGGGTGGCGATGTCGCGGGTGACCTCGGCGGCCCGCTTGGAGGGATCGAGCGCGTGGGGATCGGTGAAGACGAGGCGCAGGCGCTCGAGAATCTCGGGACGGTGCAGGTCCGTAAGAAGGATGCGGTGGTTTTTCGGATCGGGAAACCGTTCGTAGCGGCCGCCAGTGCAGGTGAACTCGGCGTAGAGGTCGATGGAGTGGCCGACATCGCAGATGAGGAGGAAGGGTGGGCGCGTGTGGCCGTTCGGCAAATGCGTGATGTAGTCGCGGCCCTGCTGGTAGGCGCGCTCGAGGGCTTTGTCGAAGGCGGCACTGCCACGGCGGCCGTGTCCGGATTTTGTTGCCGAGGGTAGATCGATTTCGCCGACGCCTTGTTTGGTCTCCAAAACGAAGTGCGCGGCTTTGTAGCAGTCGATGTAGTTCGTCGTGGCGGTGCCGTCGGTGGCGATGCGGGTGATCGCGCGGTCGAAGACGAAGAGGTTTTTCTCAGGGTCGGCCGAGGTGGGGTTCGGGCGCGGAACGCCGAGAAGGTCGCAGAGTTCGGAAAGGAACATCTGGTAATTCGCCCGCTCGGCCGCGCCGGAAGAGGCCCAACGGGAGATGAAAGATTCAATCGGATTCACGGCTCGTGGAATGCGCCGGAAGGATTCGCCAGCCGCGCTGAAATGAAAATGCCAAAAGTGCCGATCAATCATGGAGGGTTCCGAAAGCTGACTGGAGATTGGTCGCGCCTTGCCGCTTGCCTTCGCGGCGGCTCGGGGTTTTTCTAGCCCCCCTTACGCCAATCATCATGAACCTCGATACCAGCTCTCTCGAACTCGCCGCCCGCGATGCACGCGGTCTGGCCATGGATGCTGTTGCCAAATGCAAATCCGGCCACCTTGGCCTCCCACTCGGAGCCGCCGACATCGGCGCCGCGCTCTTCGGGGTGGCGATGTCCTTCCACCCCGCCGATCCGCGCTGGCTCAATCGCGACCGCTTTGTCCTCTCCGCTGGCCACGGGAGCATGTTTCTCTACGGTTGGCTTCATCTCGCGGGCTACGGTGTGTCGTTGGACGATCTAAAAAACTTCCGCCAACTCCACAGCATTACGCCCGGCCATCCGGAGTTTCACGAAACGCCAGGCGTCGAGGCGACCACCGGTCCGCTCGGTCAGGGCGTGTCGAACGCTGTCGGCTTCGCGATTTCCGGTAAAATGAGCGAGGCGCGTTTCAACACGCCGGTGCACCGGATTTTCGATCACCATGTCATCGCGCTTGCGGGAGATGGTTGCTTGCAGGAAGGCGTCGCTCAGGAAGCCAGCGCTCTCGCCGGCCACCTTGGCCTCGACAACCTCATCCTCATTTATGATTCCAACAATGTAACGCTCGACGCGATGGCCCCGGTGTCGCAGAGCGAGGATACCGCAGCGCGTTATGTGGCCTACGGCTGGGAAGTGCAGCAGATCGATGGCCACAACCTCGCGGAAATCGCCGGCGCTGTTGCCAAGGCGAAGGCCGCCACAAGCGGAAAGCCGCAGCTCATCGTCGCCAAGACGATCATCGGAAAAGGCATCGCCGAGGTGTGTGGCACGAACAAAGCCCACGGCGAAGCCGGCGTGAAATTTGTGGCCGAGTCCCGCAAGGCGCTCGGCCTGCCTGTCGAGACCTTTTTTGTTGCGCCTGAGACGAAAGCCTATTTCGAAAAACACCGCGCGACCCTCGCTGCCGCGTATGCCGCCTGGCAAAAGACCTACTCCGAATGGCGCACCGCCAACGCCGAACTCGCAAAGGAACTCGATGATGCGATCGCGGGCAAAACGCCCGACCTCCTCGCTGCCATCCCGCCATTTGATCCATCGGTGAACATCGCCACGCGCAAAGCCGGCTCCGATGTGCTCCAGCCCATCTGCGCCGCCATGCCGCTTGTGACCAGCGGCAGCGCGGATTTGCACGGCTCGACGCTGAACTACATCAAGGACGGCGGTGACTTCAACCGCCAGAACCGCACCGGGCGCAACCTGCATTTCGGCATCCGCGAGCACGCGATGTGCGGCATCATGAACGGCATTGCCTACGACGGCATCTTCCGCGCGAGCGGCGCGACTTTCCTTGTCTTCAGCGACTATGGCCGCCCCTCGATTCGTGTAGCCGCATTGTCGAAACTTCCGACTGTTTATATTTTCACGCACGACTCTGTTGGAGTGGGAGAAGACGGCCCCACGCACGAGCCGGTGGAAACTGTCGCCGCGCTCCGATCCATTCCCGGCCTGGATGTCATCCGTCCCGCTGATCCCGAGGAAACCGCCGGTGCTTTTGCCGCCGCGTTCCAGAAAAACGACGGCCCGACGATGCTCGTTCTTTCTCGCCAAAACCTCCCCACGCTCAATGGAATCCCGCTCCAGGAGCGGCGAGAAGGCGTTCTTCGCGGCGGCTACATCGCCAAAAAAGAAAGCATAAAACTCGAGACCATCCTTCTCGCCACAGGTAGTGAACTCCAACATGCACTCCAAGCTGCCGAAGAACTCGGAGCTGGCACGCGCGTGGTATCGATGCCGTGCTTCGAGCGCTTCGAGCGACAGGGCGCCGACTACAAAGAAAGCGTCCTGCCAAAATCCTGCCGCAAGCGCGTCTCGATCGAAGCCGGCATTTCCGATCCCTGGTTCCGTTATGTCGGCCTCGACGGAAAAGCCCTCGCCATCGACCGCTTCGGCCTCAGCGCACCTGGAAATATCGTGATGGAACAACTTGGGATGACTGCCGCCAAAGTGGTCGAAGCCGCGAAGTCGCTTTGAGAATAGACCGCCCAACGCTCGGCGAGGAGGGCTCTGCTCATCCGCTTCGCTCCAGTTGCCCTCCTGGGCCAACCATTCGAGCTGCCCTGAAAATGGAGGCGCTGGCGCGCGGGTTTTGTCAGAGCAGACCTCGTGCGATTACGCGACACTCGCCAGGCCTGACAAGCAGGCCTCTCCTAAGCCTCCGCAAAGTCTCTTTTTAGGCATGACCTCGTTGAACGACCGCGACATGGTTCGGCGCAAGGCCGAGGAGTTCGAGGGCGCCCCCTTGCGCGACATCCTTGCGTGGACTTGGGAAACCTATCGCGATCGCGCGGCGATTGGCACGAGCTTCCAGGGCGCGGGCCTTGTCGCCATGCACACAGCCTACACCCACGGATTCCGGTTCCCTGTTTTCACCATCGACACCGGCCTGCTCTTCCCAGAGACGCTGGAACTGAAGTCACACATCGAGTCCCGGCTCGGCCTCACGATCGAATCCCTGCACCCGGACCAGACCGTCGAGGACCAGTCCGCCGACCTGGGCCCCGAACTGTGGAAAACCAAGCCCGACCTCTGCTGCTCCCTCCGCAAGGTTCTGCCTTTGCAAAAAAGACTCGCCTCACTCGATGTGTGGATCACCGGAGTGCGCCGCCAACAGAATGATACCCGCGAGAACACGCGCATTGTCGAGCTTTACCACTTTGATGTCCTGCGCGACCTTTACATCATCAAGCTGAATCCCATGGCGGCTTGGACCCGCGATCAGGTGCAGGCTTACATCAAAGAGTACGACCTTCCCGTGAACGCGCTCACCGCCCGTGGTTACCGCTCGATCGGCTGCCATCCCTGCACCCGACCGGTCGCCGACGGCGAAAGCGAGCGCGCCGGCCGCTGGACCGGATTCGACAAAAGCGAGTGCGGCATTCACACCTTCCTCGGAAGCAATATTTGAGGTCGTTCGAGGGGGTGACCACTGAGGACACAGAGAGCATAGAAGCTTTCAAAATTTCTATTTTCGTGTCCTCCGTGGTGAAATTCTCTAGCCCATAAAAATCACCACACTGAATGAACTGCGGCGTCCGTTGCGTCTGATTTGATTTTTTGAAGGCGGGAGCCGATTTTTGGAATGAAACATGAGCAAAAGAGCATGCTGGGCTAACCAGGCCTCTTCTCGGTCCGTTTTCGGTTTTTTCAAATTGTGGACTTCCCGCCGGGGTCGTGAAATCCGGTTTTCAATGACCGTTTGATGGCCGTCGTGGTTTTGTTCAGGAGGTTCCTGGCGGCGCGCAGGTTTGCAAGCGCGAGGCCGCCAAGCGGAAAAGATCCTGCAAGGGGAAAGCCGAGCAAAGCGCCACATGCACCCGGCGAACGCTCACTTGCATGCATCCTCCAGGGCCTGCGGATCGGCATGCACCTTGCGGTAGCGGTCCGAAAAGTTCGCGCCCAACTCCAGCCGGTTGAGCGTCGCCGGACTCGCGCAGGCAAATCCCACATCCTTGGCGCAGCGCCGATCCTCCCCGAGCACATCCTCCTTGCTCACAG
>JBIPMC010000433.1:0-3421 GCA_044369345.1 Terrimicrobiaceae bacterium | reverse complement strand
CTATTGGAATCCATGAGACGATTTTACGACGAGGATCGCATGAAGACCCTCGTCGATCTCCTCGATAAGAAGAGCCCGGTCTCGCTCCGTCTCATGGATTACCTGGTCACCAATTACGCCAAGAAGCGCAATATCGTCTACGCCGTCCTCGACAAATCGTTCAACCTCTTTATCGAGTACAAGTCGCAACTCAAGGCATATAGCAAGCGGTGGTTCGATCCCTTTTGTCGCAGAGAACGCATCGAATTCAACGGCGTGACCACGACGGTCGGCCAACTCAATTTCATGCGGTGGGCCATGGTCAACGGCGTCGTTCGGTACGCGCTCGATCATCTCGAGGCCATCGAGGCCGACATGAACGACGCGACCGGCTCGGCGCGCGCGCTCAAGAAAAAGAGCGGCGAGAAGCGCAAGGAATTGTGCAAGGCCGCGGTCAAATCGTGCACGCGCACGGACATCGTGGTGACGGTTCGTTTCTAGGCATTTTTTTTGTGGTCGTGATTGTATAGAATGAGTTCCGCGGGCCTCGAAACGACCGTCTGGGGGCCGCCGTTGTGGTTTAGCATGCACTGCATGTCGTTCGCCTACCCGCTCAATCCCACCATGGAACACAAGCGATCCTACGCCTTCCTCCTCCGGTCGCTCGCCGCGTCCCTGCCGTGCGGCGGGTGCCGCGCGCACTTTTCGCAATTGCTCGACGAGACCATGTTCATCAAGCACTTTGCGAACCGCGGGACCTTTACCAAGTACGTCTACGATCTGCACAAAGCCGTGAATGACCGACTCGGCAAGCCGTCGCCGTCGTTCGCCGAGGTCGTCCGCAATTACGAGCGCATTCGCGTGGACTCGGGCGACGTCGAGGGCCACGCCGTGGTCGCGCTCAAGGCGGGCAAGGCGCGGGGCGATACGATCGTCTTCCGCTCGAAATAAAAATAAAATGCTCGCTGAGTTGTAATGAACTGGTTCGTGGTCGCGCTCGTATCGGTCCTCCTCCTCTTCGTATGGATGTCTGCACAGACGTGGGGCATGGCGCGCGTCCGCGCGTCCAACGGACGCATCTACCTCGTCCAGCGGAATTCGCCGGGCGATCCCCGCGACGCCGCCGAGCAACTCGCGCGACTCGAGGCGCGCGTCGATACCTTTGTCGAGCACCTGAAGACGTCGCGATTCGCCGACGATTGCCGCGTCAAAAACGTGATTCGACGGTGGGCCGGGCGATTGTCCGAAGTCAACACGGCCGCGTCCATCGATGCCGCGTACAGCATCAACAAATCCGAGATCGCGATCTGCATTCGCGACGCCGAAGGCCGATTGCAGGACGACGAGACCGCGACCTTTATCCTGCTGCACGAACTCGCGCATCTGAGCATCGATTCCTACGGCCACACGGACTCGTTCTGGAAATCGTTCCGGCTGCTGCTCAAGATCGCGATCGAGGACGCGCGCATCTACGCCGACCAGAATTTTGAGAAATTTCCCGTGAGTTACTGCGACCAGGCCGTCCGGAGTTCGCCGTACACGTGCCTCAAGAACGGGAACTGTTCGCTGTGATTTTCCGAGCCTTCCACGACGCCATCAGGCGACGCGTGCGGTCGGATATGGGAACGTTCATCGCCACGATTTTCGAGCATAATTCCATGGGTAGGCGCGTGCACAGGTAGAGCGTCGAGAGCGTTTTCTTGTTCGTCATCGTATTTGTGTTTCTTTCGTTTTCGTCGAATCGAACATGAGATGAAAGTCGCAAAAGTCCCCCGCTTTTTTTCGAGGCCGAATGCATGTCGCAGACGCTCCAATTGCGTAAATTCGATCCGAAAACGATCGGCGACGGACGCATATGCGTGATCATCGCCAAGCGCGGCTCGGGAAAGAGTTTCCTGACGTTTGATCTCATGTTCAATAAACGGCACATCCCCTTTGGCGTCTGCATGAGCGGCACCGAGGACGGCAACGGCGCGTTCAAAAAGGTCGTTCCGGACGCGTTCGTGTATTCAGAGTACAATTCCGACGTCCTCGCGCGGCTGATCAAGCGACAAAAGCGGCTCTGCAAGAACAAGGTGCCGAACAACGGCGTCTTCCTGATCATCGACGATTGCACGTACGACAAGAAGATGCTCAAAGACCCCAACATGCGCGCGGTCTTCATGAACGGCCGGCACTGGAACATCTGGCTCGTGATGACCATGCAGTACATGATGGACATGGGCCCCGACATGCGCACCAACATCGACTACGTCTTCGTCCTCCGAGAAAACATCATCCAGAATCGCGAGCGGCTGTACAAATCGTTTTTCGGCATCTTCCCGACCTTCGACATGTTCAATCAGGTGATGGACCAGTGCACGGAGAATTACGAGTGCATGGTCCTGGACAACACGAGTCATTCGAACCGCATCGAGGACTGCGTCTTTCACTACAAGGCACGAGACGTCGGCACCTTCAAGATGGGCTCGCGCGAGTTCTGGCAGGTGCACCGCAGCGTCTACAATCCGCGGTACGACGAAGACGACGACGACGACAACGTTCCGAAAGCGAAGAAACACCAGCGGACCGCCAAGGGTCCGGTGATCACCGTGAAAAAAACATACGCCTTAAAATAAACAAGAAATGATCGATACGTTGCTGGCCGTCCTCTTCGTCCTCCTCGTCTTTCTCGCGCTGTGGTCGTACCGATGGCGCATCGTCGAGTCCATGGTCAGTTTCCACGAGGCCAGGGAAATCGAGCCGGGACTCTGGATCGGCAGCACCATGGACGCCCGCGATACCGATTTCATGGCGCGGAACGATATTCGGCTGATCGTCAACGCGACGGACAAGGTCCCGCGCTTCGTCGAAAATCCCGGGATCGAGTTCGTCCGCGTGCCCGTTCGCGATATCCGCGCCGACGACCGCGCGATGCTCGCGGGCTTGCCGAAAGCCGTCGAAGCCCTCCAGCGCCACCGCCGCCAGGGCCACGCGGTCCTGATTCACTGCTTCGCGGGCGTCTCGCGGTCCGCGACGGTCTGCGCGGCCTACCTGATGGCCGATCGCAACGTCAACGCCGACCAGGCCATCGCCGCGATTCGCGCCAAAAAACCAGAGACCTTCGGACCGCGACCCGTCTTTCGCGCGGCGCTCGAGGACTTCCAGAAAAATTATGGTGGGGCATGATACCTTTAGATGCCGCCCAAAGCCAGCGCCAACAAAATCGCGACCGCCATGGCCGCGGTCAACCGCGCCGTGGTCCGCAACGTCGCCGCGGTCAACAAGACCGTGGTCAAGAATTACAACG
This sequence comes from Terrimicrobiaceae bacterium, assembly GCA_044369345.1. GTDB lineage: Bacteria > Verrucomicrobiota > Verrucomicrobiia > Chthoniobacterales > Terrimicrobiaceae > UBA967. Next base: position 153 of record JBIPMC010000433.1, on the reverse strand, counting down.
CGGCAAACCGCGCGATCAACCGCGCACCCGCCTGGGTCAAGTGGACGATCGCCGCGATCGCCGTCGCCATCATCGGGTACGCGCTCTGGAAGGTGTTTTTAGGAAAAAGAGAAGGATTTACAGTGTACACTGAAGAAAATGGATTTCCCGAGG
>JBIPMC010000474.1:0-3427 GCA_044369345.1 Terrimicrobiaceae bacterium | reverse complement strand
CGATATAGGTCGCGTCGGCCATCTCGGGGTCGGTCATGATGGTCGCCGGATTCGAGTTGACCAGAATCACCCGGTAGCCCTCCTCCTTCAGCGCCTTGCAGGCCTGGGCCCCGGAGTAATCAAATTCGCAGGCCTGACCAATGACGATGGGACCGGCGCCTAGCAGCAGGATGGAATGTATGTCGGTTCTCTTAGGCATCAGACTTCGGATCTCAGTGGCAGGCAAGGGTCATCGTAGCGATGAAATGGTCAAACAATGGCTTGAGGTCATGGGGGCCGGGGCTGGCTTCGGGATGTCCCTGGAAGCCGAAAGCGGGCCGGTCAGTGAGTTCGATACCCTGTAGACTCCCATCGAACAGCGAGCGGTAGGTCGCCCGAACATTGGCCGGGAGCGTCGCTTCATCCACCGCAAAACCATGATTCTGGCTGGTAATCAGCACGCGACCGGTATCGAGTTCCTGCACCGGATGATTGGCACCATGATGGCCAAATTTCATTTTGATGGTGCGGCCCCCGGCAGCCAGTCCCAGCAATTGGTGACCGAGACAGATGCCGAACACCGGCACCTTCAACGCCAAAAACTGCTGAATGGCACGAATGGCGTAATCACAGGGCTCGGGGTCTCCGGGGCCATTGGACAGAAAAACCCCATCCGGTTTAAGGGCCAGGACGTCCTCGGCGGAAGTCGTCGCCGGCACCACGGTGAGGCGACACCCCCGATCCGCCAGCAGACGGAGAATGTTGCGCTTGACGCCAAAATCGTAGGCAACGACATGGAAACGGTCCTGGACCGGCGCGGTGTAACCGCTTGCCAAATCCCAACTGCCTTCAGTCCACTGGATGGTCTCGCGCGCGGTCACCTCCTTCGCCAGATCCATACCCTGCAACCCGGGGAATGCCCTGGCCTGTGCCATAGCCTGATCGGCATCACATTGCGGCCCCGCCATGATGCAGCCCCGTTGCGCCCCTTTGTCCCTGAGAATGCGGGTGAGTTTGCGGGTATCAATGCCGGCGATGCCCACTACGTTATGGGCTTTCAGATAGTCAGACAGGCTTTGGCGCGCGCGCCAGTTGCTGACACGAATCGGCACATCGCGCACCACCAGCCCGCTGACATGAACGCCACTCGACTCAACATCCTCGTCATTGACGCCGACATTGCCAATATGGGGATAGGTCAGCGTTACGATCTGACGCGCATACGAGGGATCGGTGAGGATCTCCTGATAACCGGTCATCGCGGTATTAAAAACGACTTCCCCAACGGAGCAGCCCTCTGCGCCAATCGCGACGCCGCTGAAAACCGTGCCATCTTCAAGAGCCAACAATGCCTGGGTATTCAATTTGGATCACCTTAAACATACAAAACGGGAGGAACCGCAAGGTCCTTCCCGTCGATGTTAGTTTCATGTAAGTCGTTTGTGGTGGTGGATTCTATGAAAAAGCCGTCCTTCTGTCCATGCAGCCAAGCGCTCGATCAGGCAGACACAAACATGCTGCCTACAGCCCAAGACCCAGCGGATTAGCAGGATTTACCCCATCCATCAGAGGCTTGCGGCGATCTTGATCGGTCACCTGATAGATCAACCCCAGCCAGTTGTTGAATACCGCCTTGGCGGTATCACGCCAGGTATTGTCCAAACAGGGCAAAACCGCCGCTTCATTCAGGACCGGCAAGGGCTCGGCCGCCTCGCGCGCCCACCGCACCTGCCGGCCATAGTCACTAAGGAGCTCGCAGACTTCAAGGCTGAAATAATGCTCAGGAAACGGTGGATAATCCTCACGATCGCCAGCATGGTAGCGTGCGACTTCCCGCTTGAACTCCTTGAGCAGACTGATCGTGTCGTATTCGGGATGGCCCTGAAAAAAAACGACCCGCAGCAGATCCTCGCTGACAGCAAGATGGACGCCTGCCTCACCACTCTCGACCAGTATCCGAACCCCTCTGCGCTCAAGATCTTCTCTGAAAATTTCGTTGAAGCGCGAATGCGGCACATCGAACCGGGTGTTGATGGTTGCCACCAGCGGATGACGGGGCTCTACGACACGGTGCGAATAGACACCCCAACGCTTGAAACCAAGAGGGGTACGCTCAATGCCATAGCCGTACTGGATCAGGGCGTGTGTGGCAAGGCAGGAACAGATGGTCGAGGTAACATTCTGGCGGGCCCAGTCAAACACTTCGGTCAACGGCTCCCAGAAAGGCTCATCCTGCAGGTGCGGATGGGTGACGTTGGCACCACTCACAATCAGCCCATCCAGTCCCCCACTCTTGATCCGGTCGAAAGTTTCGTAATAGCGATCAATATGGGACTGTGCCTCGGCACCACGCGGCAGGCCCCCAATCGTGAAGGGATGCATATGAAACTGAACGATGGGGTTGGCCGAGCCCACTAATCGGTAGAACTGCCGCTCCGTCGCCTCCAGTGCCTTATCCGGCATCATGTTGAGAAGGCCGATATGCATTTCGCGGATATCCTGATGACGGGCACGCTCGACACTCAGGACTTCCTGCCCCTCCTCGCTAAGACGCTTGAAGGTCGGCAAATCGTTATGGGCAACCAAAGGCATCAGATGCTCCCGACCGTCATCCGGCGGTCTTACGTGACAGCGCGGCTTCTATTAAGCGAAGAAAGTCGCGCTCATCCTGGACCGCAGCAATCTCATTGGCATCTACGGTATAACCGTATTCATCCGCTATCGCCTCATAACGGGGCAAGCGCGATCGGAATAGCCGTGGAAAAATCCAGGATACAAATTCATCCGGCGGCAGCTGATCAATCGACAGGTAACCCCTTTCCGCCATAAAGACCGGCAGTTGCTCATCAAGAAAGGCTTCGCGATAGTACAGCGGCTTCGGATCGTTTTTGGCGCGCTCGATCAGTGTCCTCTCAAGCTCCGGTGTCGTGCGGATATAGATGATCAACGTCTGCTCGGCCAACACCTGCAGGGTTTCCGGATCATCCAGTTCGCAGACGCTCCCACCCGCATCATTTATAAAATTCCGGTAGCCATAAATGGCATCCACCTTACGCATGAATTCCGGCACATCCCGCATGGCGCTGATTTCGGCGTGACGGTGCAGAACCTGCCGTCGCTTGAACTCATCAAGACTAAGTCCACCCTGAGCCGGATCACCCAGCTTGCCCAGAAAGGTCGATATCGGCGTCAGGTTGTCCACCGTGATATTGCTACGGATATAGATGGAATCGGATTGCAGCAAGTCCCGCAGGAAGGGGACCTCCATGGCCCTCAGCTTGATGTTGTCGGAAATTGGCTCGGCCAGATAGCGGGTACCGATACGGTAATCACCGGAATAATGGAACCAGTTTTTTTTCGGCAACTTGTCGGCCAACGTGGTCTTGCCCACGCCCGACATCCCAAGCAAGGTGATGCTCTTGTATTCGCTGTCCCTGAACTCGGCGGG
>JBIPMC010000029.1:0-11446 GCA_044369345.1 Terrimicrobiaceae bacterium | reverse complement strand
GACTTCGCACTGTCGCACATTTTCTACGGCGTCACCGCCGTCATGCGCTTCCGTGGCCAAACCGCCGAACTCGCCTTCGAGGATCCGCTCGCCACCGAAACCGTTTCGTTCCACGGCCACCGACTCCCGCTCGCAGCGGATTTCACCGTTCCTCTCGCCGTCATGCTCCAGCAAGCCGAGCCGAAAAAATTCGAACTTTCCCGCATGCTCCGCCCCGCAAAATTCGCCGAAACAGCGAGGATTTCCCGCCTCCAACCCTACGACCCCGAAAAAACCGTCGTGCTCGTCATTCACGGCCTCATGGACACCCCCGCGACATGGACGCCGCTCATCAACCACCTCCGCGCCGACGAGACCATCCGCCGCCAGTTTCAATTCTGGTTTTACAGCTACCCGAGTGGTTACCCATACCCCTACTCCGCCGCGATCCTGCGTCGAGAGCTCGATGCCGTTCAGAAAAAATATCCGCTCCGCAAGCCCATGGTCGTCATCGGGCACAGCATGGGCGGTTGCATCAGCCGTCTTCTCATCACCGACCCGGGCCAAGAACTCTGGAAAAAAATCCTAGGTCGCCCTGTTGCGAAGACCTCCCTGGCAGGCAGCACCCGCGACATCCTCGTAGAGTCCCTGATTTTCAAAACCCGCCAGGAAGTCGGCCGCGTGATTTTTATCGCCGCCCCGCTGCGCGGCAGCGATCTCGCCACCCACTGGATCGGCCGTATCGGCTCCAGCCTCATCCAGCCACCCCAACTCCTTCTCCAAGCCGGATATGACGCCATGAGCCTCGCTACTTTCCAGAGTGACGACCTCCGCCTCCGCCGCATGCCAAACAGCATCGACAATCTCGCGCCGAACAACCGATTCGTCCGCGCCATCAACACCATTCCGATGAACTCGCGCATCCCCGTGCATGTCATCTCAGGCGACCGCGGCATAGGCGGCAACCCCGACAAAACCCGCCCCGTCATGTCCGATGGCATCGTGCCTTATTGGAGTTCTTATATCCCCTCGGCGGTCTCCGAAAAAATCGTCACCTCCGACCACGCCGCACACCAAAATTCCCAAGCAATCGAGGAGATCGCCCGCATCCTCAAGACTCATTCCAACCATTAATATCTGGAAAGCTGACCTCCGTGTCGGGCCAAGTTTCAGGCGCAATGCGCCGTCCCCCACGCCACAATACACTGACCCACGAATCCGAAAATTAATCCTAGCCGAATAAAATTCCCACACGCAGCCCGTCTTAGGCGTTTTTTTAAAAAAATGCTCCCCCCGTTTTTATCCTATGAAGCATGCAATAAATCTCGGCCAACAGGTTAGAGCTCCTCGCTGCGCGAAGGCAGTGGGTCGCTCGTTTGGCAGGCCAGTATCTTTCACGACCGGATCGGCCGTTCACCCTTATCCTTGAGAAAACCAGATTCGCCGCTTGCGATCACGCGCTGGTTCATCGATTAAATCCAGCCGCCGCTTGGTGCGGTTGATGTGATGGGTTTTTCTAAAATTCTCGACAATTCGATCCAGCAAAAATCTCCGCTCTTGCGGGGCTTTGAATCCCTGCTGGCCCCTATAGATGACGCCGCGCTCCAAAAGCTCGCCGCTCGCTCAACGGCCGCAACGCGTCGCCATTTCGGCCGGACGATGCGGCTCTTTGCGCCTCTCTATCTCTCGAACGAGTGCATCAATTCCTGCTCCTACTGTGGCTTCTCCCGTGAGAACGCCATCCAACGCGTCACGCTCGAAATCGACCAAGTCGAAAAAGAGGCTCGTCACCTAGTCGCCGAGGGTTTCCGCAACATCCTGCTCGTCGCTGGCGAACACCCGAAATTCGTCTCCGGCCCCTACCTCGAAATGTGCCTCGAGCGCCTTCGCTCCTTCGTGCCCTCGCTCTCGATCGAGGTCGCCCCGATGGAGACCCCCGACTACCAACCGCTCGTCGCAGCCGGAGCCGAGGGACTCGTGGTTTATCAAGAGACCTACCACCGCGAGACCTATGCGCAAATGCACCTCGCCGGGCCGAAAAAAGATTTCGACTGGCGGCTCGACTGCCCCGAGCGCGGGCACGAGGCGGGATTCCGCCGCATCGGCATCGGCGCGCTTTTCGGCCTCGCCGATTGGAAATTCGAAGCTCTCGCTCTGGCGGCCCATCTCGAATATCTCCAGCGCGTTTGCTGGAAATCCCAGCTCACCGTCAGCCTCCCGCGCCTGCGCCCCGCCGCCGGGGAGTTCGATCCGGAAAATCCCCTGCCCGACCGTGAGTTCATCCAACTCCTTTGCGCCCTGCGGGTGACCTTCCCCGCTGTCGGAATCGTCCTCAGCACACGCGAACCCGCCGCCCTGCGCGATCTCATCGCGCCTCTCGGAATCACAATGATGAGCGCCGGCAGCCACACCGAGCCCGGCGGCTACACCGGCCAAGGCAAGGAAGCCCTCCACCTCACCGTGCGGGGTAAAATCCAACCCGGCACCGGTGGCGATGCGGCGACTGAGCAATTCAGCATTTCCGACGACCGCGACGCGCGCACCGTCGAAAGCGTTCTCCAACGCCTCGGCTTGGACCCCGTGTGGAAAGACTGGGACGCGGCAATCCTCGGAGGCACTCGATGACAATTCAAATCAATGGCGACCCGCGCGACTTCGCGGATTCGAAAACCCTCGCCGACCTCGTGAGCGCGCTCGGCCTCGAGCCGCGAATGACACTCCTCGAGCGCAACGGCCAAGCTACCCGCCGCGCCGATTGGTCAAAAATTCCCGTTGCCGAGAACGACCGCATCGAAATCCTCCTAGTCGCCGCTGGCGGTTGATTTTTCCCAAAATCCATTTCAACCCCGCCCCGCCCGTGCTAGAAAACCGCGCATGACTGCTATTTTAGCATTGGAGGATGGACGCGTTTTTCACGGTGAAAGCTTCGGATCAACCGGCACAGCCACCGGCGAGGCGTGTTTCAACACCTCGATGACTGGTTATCAGGAAATCCTCACCGACCCCTCCTACCGCGGTCAAATTGTCGCAATGACCTTCCCAGAGATCGGCAACTACGGCGTCAATGGCCTCGATGTCGAGAGCGACCACCCGCAAGTGCGTGGCTTCGTCATCGAGGAGCTAAGCCCTGTCGTGAGCAATTGGCGGTCCGACTCCTCGGTCGATGCCTATTTGAAAATGAACGGCATCCCTGGCATTCAAGGTATCGACACCCGCGCCCTCACTCGCCACCTCCGCACCCTTGGCGCCATGCGGGCCTGCCTCACGACTGAAATCACCGACCCCGCCCAGGCCGTCGAGGCCGCCAAAGCCGCGAGCTACGCCGGTGTGGATTTTGTGAAAGAAGTCACCTCGAAAGAACGCCACGCGTGGGATTCCGGGAGCAGCCTCAGCCGCGAGTGGGTCTTGCGTCGCGGAGCCGATGACTCGCGCGAGGCCGACGAAAAAGGCAACCTCTTCGAAAAACTCCCGCCCGCCGCGCACACTCTTGCCGCAGTGGATTTCGGGATGAAAAAAAACATCCTCCGCTCGCTGCGCCGGCACGGCTTTGAGGTCACGGTCCTGCCCGCCACCGCTACGCCTGACGAAATCCTCGCCCTCGGCACCGATGGGGTTTTCCTCTCAAACGGCCCCGGCGACCCCGAGGCGCTCGACTACGCCAGCGAGACCGCCCGCCAACTCATTGGCAAAAAACCCCTCTTCGGCATTTGCCTCGGCCACCAAATCCTCGCCCACGCCCTTGGCGGAAAAACCTTCAAACTCAAATTCGGCCACCGCGGCGCTAACCAACCGGTGAAAGACCTCCGCACGGGCAAAATCGCCATCACCTCGCAAAACCACGGCTACGCCGTCGATCCCGCCTCACTGCCTGCCGATGTCGAGGTCACACATATCAACCTGAACGACGGCACGGTCGCCGGCCTTCGCCACAAGAAGCACCAGGCCTTCAGCGTTCAATACCACCCCGAGGCCAGCCCGGGCCCGCGCGACGCTGAATACTTCTTCGCCGAGTTCGCCAAAGAGGTTGTCGCCTCCAAGGCCCGCAGCTAAAAAAACTTTTTCCCATGGCAAAGCTTTTGATTCAAATGCCCGATGGCGAGGAGGTCACCCACGATCTTCCCGAAGACAAAACCACCGTCGGCCGCCGACCGGACAACTCTCTCCTCATCGAGGACTCCTCTGTCAGCAGCAATCACGCAGAGATTTTTTTCGAAAACAACAACTTTTTCGTTAAAGACCTAGGATCCACTAACGGCACTTACATCAATGGTGCCAAGATCAAAAAAGCTCCTCTCACCCACGATGACGAACTTCGTTTTGGTTCCATCGTTACACATTTCAAATCACTGAATGATTCCGGTGAGCTTGTGATCGATCATGGAGAAGAGACACAAGCCGAAGCCGAAACCAGCTGCCGTCCTGAAAACTTCCACTGTTCCTCGCCGATCCCCATCGAGCGCGACGCGGCAGATCCTCGCGCAAAAACCTTTTTGATCGCGGCCGCCGCCATCGGTCTCCTCTCTATCGGAGGGGCCCTTTACATGATCCTTCAAATCCAGGCTCCGAGCTTCTGATCCCTTAGCGAGAAATCGGACGCCACACAGATCGCATGGAAGAAAAATCCCACAATGAATTGCTGGCCATTCGCCGGCAGAAGCTTGAAGCCCTCCGCGACGCCGGCATTGATCCTTTCGGTAGCGGTTTCGAAACAACTGGCGCCCCGGGCGAAATCCGCGCCGCTTTTTCGGAAGCACAAAAAGTCCGCACCGCTGGCCGGATCACCGCCCACCGAAATATGGGCAAAAGCCATTTTATCGACCTCTCAGACAACTCGGGACGGATTCAAGTTTACCTGAATTCCAAGGAGGTCGGCCCCGAGGCAATGGCTGCGTTCGACCACCTCGACATCGGCGATTTTCTCGGCGTCGAGGGCGAGACTTTCGTCACAAAAACCGGCGAACCTAGCATCAAAGCCGCTTCCCTGCGCGTTCTCTCAAAATCCCTCCGACCGCTCCCCGACAAGTGGCACGGCGTCCAGGACACCGAGATCAAATACCGCCAGCGCTACCTAGATCTCGTCTCAAACCCCGAATCGCTCGAGGTTTTCAAAAAACGCATCGCCATCGTCCGCGAAATCCGCCGGTTTCTTGAGGACCGCGGATTCATTGAGGTCGAGACGCCGATGATGCAATCGATCCCCGGCGGTGCCGCCGCGCAGCCGTTTCAGACTCATCACAACGCTCTCGGCATGGACCTCTACCTCCGCATCGCGCCCGAGCTTTACCTCAAGCGCCTCCTCGTCGGCGGATTCACCAAAGTTTTCGAACTCAACCGCAACTTCCGCAACGAGGGAATCTCGCGCCGTCACAATCCCGAGTTCACCATGCTCGAGACTTATTGGGCATATGCTGACTTCGAAAAAATGGCCGACCTCGTCGAGGAAATGGTCTGCCATTTGGCCGAAAAAATCTGCGGCGGCCTCCTCATCGAGCACAAGGACTCGGAGGGCCATGTCACCCGTACTATCAATCTCTCCCGCCCTTGGCGCCGCTCCCGCTACGAAGACCTCCTACGCGGGGTGGAGCCACTGTGGTATGACTTCACGCCTGAAGAGCGCCGCGCTTGGTGCGGTTCTCACGGGATTGATGTCACACACTGCCAAGCGGACTTCGAGGTCACCCAACATGTATTTGAAAAGCTCATCGAGGAAAAAACGATGGACCCGCTTTTCGTTACCCACTGCCCGAAGGAACTCGTCCCCCTCGCTAAGCAAAACGCCGCCGACCCGCGCCTCGTCGATGTTTACGAGCTCGTTATCAACGGACAAGAAATCTCGCCGGGTTACTCGGAGTTGAACGACCCCGACATCCAGCGCGAGCGCCTCGAGCATCAGAGCGGCGGCGAAACCCAGAAGCTCGACGACGACTTCCTCGCCGCCCTCGAATACGGAATGCCGCCGGCCGGTGGAATTGGAATCGGCATCGACCGGCTTGTTATGATGCTCACGGGTGTGGAGAGCATCCGCGATGTCATCCTCTTCCCTCACATGCGTCCACGCCACTGACGCGATGCGGGAAAAACGGGACAGGCCCGAGCCAAAATTCCTTAGCGGAACATGGAATGTGTTTCGCCGCCTGGTCATCCCGCTCCTCGTTTTTCTAATCACCATCGCCGAGGCCTCCGCCGCCTGGCAGGTCGAGATGATCGAAGGCCGCCGCCATGTTCCGATCGAGGATGTCGCGAGATTCTACCAGCTCCAGTCTCCGGTGAAAAACGGTCGGCTTTTTGAGATGCCCGGCAAAGGCCGCATAATCCGGGGCGAAGCCGGCACCCGCGAGGTTTTCATCAACAATGTGAAGTATGTCCTCTGTTTTCCGATTCGCCAAAAGGAGGGAAAAATCCTGATCTCCGCGATGGATGTCACGAAGATCATAGAGCCAGTGATGCGTCCCAGCCTGATCAAGAACGCCGTGCCGATCCGCACCGTTGTTCTCGACGCCGGTCACGGTGGCCACGACAGCGGGGCCAAGGGCAACCGAGGATTGGAAAAAGACGCCGCCCTCGATGTCGTCCTACGCGCCAAGCGACTTCTCGAGCAAAACGGCTACACCGTTCACCTCACCCGATCGCGCGATATTTTCATCCCGCTCGAGGACCGCGCCGAATTTGCCAACAAATTCGCCGGCGCTGTTTTTGTTAGCGTTCACTTCAACAAAAGCTCGGGCGGCGGCGCTTCCGGCATCGAAACCTTCGCGCTCGCCCCGCGAGGCGTGCCATCGATGGACGAGGAGAATTTCAGCTACAGTGACCTCAAGCAGCAGCCCGGCAACGCCCGCGATCCCGAGAACATCGCTCTCGCAACAGCCCTCCACTCCTCGATGCTCCGCCAAATGCGACTCTACGACCGCGGCATCAAGCGCGCGCGTTTTGTGGTCATCCGCGATGTCAAAATCCCCGGCGTCCTTCTCGAAGGCGGCTTCATGAACCATTCGGTCGATGGTCGCCTCATCGCCTCGAGCCAATACCGCGACGCCTTCGCCCGCGCAATCCTCGAGGGGGTCGACCGCTACCGCAGTGCCCTCTCCGGCCGCCGCCATTATCAGGAACCCTCCGCTGTCGCCACGGCCAGCGACAAATCCTCGATCCCCGATCTCTCGCCCGCCATTTCACCTGCCGGCGTTCCAGCCTCCCTCAACGAAGCCGTCCAGCGCGCCGCTCAGGAAATGAAAAACCGTGCAACTCCAATGTCCTCTCCCTCTCCGAATGCCCGCTGACCCATCCACTGCCCCCATCGGCGTCTTCGATTCCGGCATAGGCGGACTCACCGTCGCCGCGAGCCTCCAACGCCTCCTCCCCTCCGAAAAGATTCTCTACATCGGCGACACCGCCCGCGTTCCGTATGGCGGGAAAAGCCGACGCACCGTCGAGCGCTACAGCGTCGAGATCGGCGAACTCCTCCTCGCCGATCATGCCAAAATCATCGTCGTCGCCTGCAACACCGCCTCGGCCCTCGGCGTCCCGCGAATGAAGGAGGTTTTCCAAGTCCCCGTCCAAGGCGTGATTCTGCCTGGAGCCAAAGCCGCCGTTTCCTCCACGAAAAACAAAGTCATCGGCGTCATTGGAACCCGTGCGACGATTACCAGCGTTGCCTACGAGCACGCCATCCGCGATATCGACCCCGCGGCCGAAATCCACAGCGCCGCCTGCCCGCTACTCGTTCCTCTCATTGAAGAGGGTCTATTCGACGACCCCGTAACCGACCAAATCCTCGCGCGCTATCTCGACCCGCTCCTCTCCAAAGGCATCGACACCCTCGTCCTCGGTTGCACCCACTACCCTCTCCTAAAAACCAGCATCGCCAAAATCGCCGGACCATCCGTCTCCCTTGTGGACTCCGCCGAAAACTGCGCCCTCGCCGTCCAAAACCTCCTCCGCGATGCCCGCCTCTCTGCCCCGACCGAACGCCCTGGACAACTGGATGTCGCCCTCACCGACGCCACCGAAGGATTTCTCCGCACAGCCGCCCAAGCTCTCAAACTCGAAATCAACCAAGTCACCCTCGGCGACACAGCGAGGAAATAAGATTCGCAATGTCTTTCGAAGCGGCTGGGTGGCTGAGTGAAGTGGCCGCTTTCAAGCAGTCGAGGTAAAGGGAGCCGCCGGATTCGAAAATTCGTCGCACCACCTCCACGACAGCGGATGGGTTCGTTGCAACAAAGCCCGCGCCGCGTTCAATGAGAAGGCGAGCATTGCCCTCTTCCTGGCCGGGGACGACTTTGGTGATGACCATCGGCGTATGCGCTGCCAAAGCCTCTTGAACAGTTGCTCCACCGGCTTTCCCGACGAGTAAATGACTTCGCTGAATGAGCTTCGGCATTTCAGGAACCCAACCCAAAACCTCGATTGATCGAGCCATTTCGGCGGCGAGATTTCGCATCCGACTGGCGAGGTTTTCGTCACGGCCGCAGGTGACAGTGAGGGCGATATTTTCAAGAGTTAGCAATCCTCGGGCAGTTTCCAGCGCCTCGTCGCCCTCGGCATTGACCATGTAGAGAACTTTCCAGACTCCACGAGTCGTCGGCACTTCGCGGGGGTTCGGCGGCGGCGTTGCAAAGACGAGCGGGACCGGGAATCCCGTGACACGGATTTTGGCGCGAGGGACGCCTTTGCTCTCGAGCACTTGGGCGGTGGGTTCATTCGGGACGAAATACGCGTCCGAATGCGGCCCGATCCAAATCGAATTGATCGTGATCGAGTCCGTGATAACGGTCGCGAAGGGCAGGCTCAAATCGAACTTGCGCGCGGCGCGGTTGAAAATCGGGCCGTAGCCGGGGAAGGTGCTCACGACAATCCCGGCTTCCATCCGAAGAATTGTATCGCGCATCCGGCGGGCCGTCCGGCGGTAAAACCCCAGACCAAACGAGGAAAATCGCGGAAAGCGGTCTAGGAATTGGTAAAAGAGATTCCAAGCCCACGGCACACGGCGAATGGCGGTTTTGTAGGTCCACTGCGCAACCGGATAAATCCACGGGTTGGCCTCGCGAAAAAAGTCATGCACCGAGACCAGAATCTCGGGATGGAATTCCTTGATCGCCTCCTCGATGTTCCGCGCGGCGGCATTGTGGCCCTCGCCGAATCCAGCGGTGACAACGAGAACGGAGAGAGGAACCATGATCGGGGGGAGGATTTCAGACGGTGCGGCGCGGATCGGCCTCCTCAATCCGGCGGGTGATTTCGAGCGCGAGGTCGAGTGCATCGGCCGCAGCCAGGCCGGTGACGCGTGGTTTCAATCCCTCCCTGGCGCATTCGAGAAACGATTCCAACTCGATGCGCAACGGCTCGCCTTTTTCGACCTCCACCGGCTCCCGCACGATGCGGTGACCGCTAAAATCAGTGACGATTTTCGTGTCCGTGGCAAGGCCAATGATTTTGCTGATGCCGCTACTTTCTTTCTCGTCGTCACGGGCAAGTCGTAGCAGGTAGCCGGACTGATTTTTGTAGTCGAGCGAGAGGTAGGTGTTTTCTTGGAACACTCGGATTTTTCGCACGCGGTCCTGGCTGATACGGCTGGCGGTGACATTCGCCACGCAGCCGTTGGCAAAACGGAAGCGCACATTCGCAATGTCCTCACCCCGGCTGAGAACCGAAATCCCCACAGCATCCATGCTTTCCACCGGCGAGCGGACAAGATGCAGGATAATCTCGATGTCGTGGATCATTAGGTCCAAAACCACGCCGATGTCGGTGCTCCGATTGGGAAAAGGCGAAAGGCGCGTGACCTCGAGGAAGCGGGGATTTTTGAGTTGGGCCTCGAGCGCGTGGAGAACGGGATTAAAGCGCTCGACATGCCCGACTTGAAGGACGCAGCCCTTGGTAGCAGCGAGAGCAGCGAGTTCGCGCGCCTCGGCGGGCGTGGCGGCAATGGGTTTTTCGACAAGCAGGTGTTTCCCTTTTACCAAAAGCTCGAGCCCGATGCGGTGGTGAGTGACGGTCGGCGTGCAGATCGTGGCGGCGTCAACCATATCGGCGAACTCCTCGAGGCTGGATGCGGCGCGGCAACCAAAACGCTTCGCAGCGGTGGCGGCGTTTTCAGAATTCAAGTCGTAAACGGCGGCGAACTGACTTCCGGGAATTTCACTGTAAAGGCGGGCGTGGTTTATGCCCATGTGGCCGACGCCGACGACTCCGGTGCGAAGAGTTTTCATAATCCGTGGATGGAGAGGGAGAGCTTTTGGGCGAGTTCGCAGACTTTCGGGCGGTCTAGGAGCAGGGTTTTCCCCGCCTCGACACCGATGTGGCGGATACCTGCCGAGATCGCGACTTCGAGGGTTTTGGTGCCGACAACTGGAACATCGAAGCGCATATCCTGATCGGGCTTCGAGACTTTAACCATCGTCGCCGCACCGCGCCCTAGCTGACCTCCACGGCGGATGGCTTCGTTGGTTCCCTCGAATGCCTCGACGGCGAGGACGGTGCCGTTTTTGACAACAACCGTCTGGCCGATATCGAGCCGACTCGATTCCTTCGCAATGCGGAAGCCAAACTCGAGATCCTCGAGCACGCGGGGCTTTACACGCGGCCCGGCAATCGGACCCCGAGGGGCAATGTGGTCGTCCAGAAAAGTCGTGGCAGAGAGGAGTTCTAGGCCGACTTTGGCGAGTTCCTCAGCCACGGCGCCGAAGAGAGTTTCAGCATTCCGGCGTTTGAGTTTGGCGAGCATCAGGAGGGCTTTAAAATCGGGACGGAGATCGAATAGGTTGCCCGGCGCGATCTGACCGGCCATCAAAGCTCGAGCCGCGCCGGATTTTTTGGCGGCATCGAGGAGACGCCCCATTTGGCCCACACGCATCCACTCCACCGAGTCAACAAGCGGGACATTTTCAGCCTTCGTCTCGCCCTCGAAAGCGGCCATCACGATCCGCGAGACCCCGGCGCGGCGCGCTCCCCCAATTACGAGACCGGGATAGTCCCCTCCCCCGGCAATCAAAAACAGCGGCGCGTTCGTGGAGCTCATCGATCAATAACCGACATCATCGAAGCGGTTCACGCGAAACCGATCGGTCCTAGGCGAGGGTTTGTCGCTTTTGTTGGATTTCAAGCCGGATTGAGGAAGTTCATAGCCCGGTTGGTCAGTCGCGTAGGTGCCAACGGGAACCGCCGCCACACGCCCACCTCCGGGTAGACGCCGACGCTGGGCGATGAATTGGCTGGGACGATGGTAGTTTGTGAGGTCTTTCGCGAATTTCGAGCGGTTGATGCCGATGAAAAGATTCTTCCGCACCTCGTAGTGGAGGTGGGCGGTATACATTCCACGATTCGTTCCGATCGTCCCTACCTGTTGACCGCGTTTCACCTGCTGTCCGTTTTTGACCATGATTTGATTCAAGTGGGCATACATGGAGTCCACCATCTGGAGCTTCCCGCCCTCGAGAAACGCGTGGCGCACGATGACGACATTGCCCCACCC
>JBIPMC010000255.1:0-3442 GCA_044369345.1 Terrimicrobiaceae bacterium | reverse complement strand
AATGCCCCGCTCGAAGTCTCTGCGATTTCCTATCCCGAAGGTTTTTCAGGCCCCATCAAACCCACCAAGGTCGCGCCCGGTGGCACGCTGGCGATTGAAGTCAAATTTTCTCCAGCCAAAACCGGAGCCGCGCAGGGCGTTGTTACGATCACGAGCAACGGTGGAAAACTCGAAGTCCCCGCAAGCGGATCAGCCAAGGAATTAACGGGGCTGCTTGAAATCGCTAAACCACCCCCCTTCGAGAAAGTGACTGTTGGCGAAAAGGCCACTGGAGCACTTATTCTCCGCAACACAGGCAACGCGCCATTGAACATTTCCGGACTCACCCTCCCCGAGGGTTTTTCTGCAACTTTCAGCGGAACCATCCCTCCAGCGCAGGAACAAAAAGTGCCTCTCTTTTTTTCCCCGCTAGAACCCAAAACCTACTCTGGGCATGCCACCGTGAATCTCACCGCTGGGCACGGAACGACTTCGCTCGAAATCTCTGGCACCGCCAGCGCTCTTCCGCCCGCCCCGCGCGGCATGGCCACCGTGCTCGCTGGAAAACTTCCAGCCAACTCGCCGCTCGCGAACGCAGAAGTGCAGGCATTTCACATGGGAACGCACGAGGTGACCTGGGGCGAATGGAGCTCCCTCGCGGAGTTTGCGGCGAACAATAATTTTGACCTCCCGCCAGCGCCCCCAAACGCAAATCCCAACCATCCCGTAAGGGGAGTATTCTGGAACGATGCCGTGAAATGGCTCAACGCCCGCAGCCAGATAGAGGGTCTCCAACCAGTCTATTTGGTAAACGGCGAAATCTATCGCAGCGGCAACGCCACTGCCACAGTCAACCTCGCCGCCAACGGTTATCGTCTCCCTACCGAGAGCGAGTGGGAATGGGCCGCACGCGGCGGAACAAAGTCGCTCGGAACCTCCTTCAGTGGCGGAAACGACCTCAACGAAGTCGCATGGAATTGGGACAATGCCATCGGCACTGGGGAGGATTTGATGAACGGTCGCGGACCAGCGGCGGTGGGCACAAAAAAGGCGAACGAACTTGGCCTCTACGACATGAGCGGCAACATCGCCGAGTGGTGCTGGAATGAAGCCGATGGCAGTGCCCGGCGGGTTCGCGGCGGAGCATGGCTCGGGGCGGCCTCCGATTGCGAAGTGGCGCGCCAGAGTTTTGCCGGCCCAGCCGAGAAGCGGGACGACCTTGGCTTCCGCTACGCGAGGAATCTTGCCGACCCCACCCAAGCGGCATCACCGCTCGCGCTCACCTTCACCACATCCGAGGCTTTGCCGGAGGCCACCGCAAACACCGACTTCTCCGCCACAATCGAAATCCAAGGTGGCACTGCGCCGTATTCGCTCGCCGTTCAGCCTGGCTCAACCTTGCCGCCCGGTCTTGCCATTTCGAACGGCACGATCAGCGGCAAGCCAAAAGCCGCCGGTTCTTTTGAAGTCGCGATTCTCGCAAGCGACTCGGCCACTCCGGTGAAAAACTCGGCCGTGCGTGCGTTCAAGGTCCGTGTCAAACCCTACGGCCTCTCCATTGATCCTGATCCCGCCGCCATCCAAGCCCAATACAACAAACCTCTCTCTGTGAAGTTCGCGCCTAATGGTGGATTCGAACCCTATAGCTGGTCGGTCGCTGGCACCCTGCCTCGCGGCCTCAAGCTCGACCCCAAACTCGGCGAACTTTCAGGCAAGCCACTTGTTCCGGGCATCTCATCGATTACCATTCGCCTCAAGGATGCCAAAGGCTTTGAGGCCGTGCGCATCGTCCCCTTGACCGTTTCAATCGCCCCGGTGCAAATCACCCCTAATCCCACCCCGACCGCGAATGTGAACACCGACTTCGCCTGGAGTTTCACGCTGAAAGGCGGCGCTCCCCCTTACTCTGTTAAAGTCGCGGAGGGCTCAGCTCTCCCGAGAGGCCTCTCCATTTCCACGATAGGTTCCACTTCTCGTCTCATTGGCATTCCAACTGAGCAGGGAAACTACAAGTTCAACTTGGAAGCCTCGGATTCCTTCAAATCCTCCAGCTCGCTCCCGGTCGAGTTGACTGTTGCGCCATACAGCCTGGCGATTACGGAACCCACCCCGGAGCAACTCGCCGGAAAATATCTTGAAGATTTCTCCATCACCCTGAACGCGACCGGTGGCCGACCGCCGTATTACTGGGCAGTTGTCGGAAAAGTCCCGCCCGGCCTAAGCGTCAAGGCCCTCACAGGAACCCTCTCCGGCAGACCGACCGCCGCCGGGAAGTTCCCTGTCACCATAAAAGTCTCCGATGTGAACGACATCATCGTCTCATTCAAAGCCACGATTGAGATCACCGCCGCGCCACTGTGCCTCAAACCAGAACCCGCAGAGGCTCCCTCCGGCACCGCTGGCCTCGCTTACGACTGGAAGATCTCCTTCTCAGGCGGAGTGCCACCTTACTCGCTCAAGCCCGCGCCGGAGACCACCCTTCCCGATGGGCTTTCGGCATCGGTTTCCGGTTCCAATGGAAAAATCTCGGGAAAACCCGCCGTCCCGGGCACCTCCCCGCTATTTCTGGAGGCTACTGATTCTTTGGGAGAAAAAGCCAAGCTCAAGGCGCAGTTGACCGTCGCACCTTACGACCTCGCCATTGCTCCAGAAACCACCCAAAACCTTGCCGGAAAATTTAAGCAGGCACTTGATCTTCCCCTCACTGCAACGGGCGGCAAGCCTCCCTACAAATGGGCGGCAACCGGACCTCTCCCGAATGGAACTTGGCTCAGCAGCTCCACCGGAAAGCTGGCGGGAACCCCATACACCACGGGGGAATTTCCTACCACCCTCAAGGTCACCGACTCGAACAACATCTCGGTCACAGCGGATGCCAAAATCCTCATCACCGCCGACCCGATCCAAATCCTCCTCGATGCCACAGAATCCACACAAGCCACATCCGGCCTCGCCTACCGCCGACCATTGACGATCCTAGGCGGCGTGCCGCCTTACACGCTCAAGCTCAAAGAGGGAAGCACCCTTCCATCCGGCCTAGAATTGGTTTTCACAGGCACCAAAGCATCAATTCAAGGAAAGCCTGCTGAACCAGGAAGTTTTACATTCACGCTCATTGCCACCGACTCAAAAAAACAATCCGCCGAGAACAAAATCGACCTGAAGGTTTCCGCCTACGATCTCCAAGTCCTAGAAACTCTATCGGCTCCGATCGCGGCAAAATACGATCAACCTCTCGCAGCAACCCTTGTGGCTAATGGCGGCAAGCCACCCTATTCTTGGAAGATTGCTGGAAAAATCCCGACCGGCCTCCGCCTGAACTCGCTAAGCGGATCCCTGACTGGAAAACCTCTCGCGACGGGTGAGTTTCCGGTAACCTTTAAAGTCACGGATGCCAATCGTGTTTCAGCCACGCGTAACGGCTCCATCGTGGTTACAGCCGGGGAATTGAAAATCGAAACCG
>JBIPMC010000495.1:0-3446 GCA_044369345.1 Terrimicrobiaceae bacterium | reverse complement strand
CATCGGGAACCGCAAAAATGCGAAAAATAGGAGAGATAAAAACGTACTTCATTCTCCCTGTTGGTGGGCGGAATATTGCCGTGGTTTCACAAGTCGTTTTTTATGATGGTGCGAATCCTCCTGTTATTGTACGAACAGGCGCCGAAGCTAGCGCAAATCACCCCACAAGCATGGAGGCGATCTCCGCTTCTGTTAATGGGTAAAGTTTGCCGAGCTTGGGTAAAAGAATCGGGAGGCGAGTTGTACACCCCTCCTGATTTGGTGCTACCTTCTTCCATCAAGGTTGACGAAGAAAAAATCGAATTAAAATTAGCTGGTCATCCATTAGTTGCGGCATTGTGCAGAAAAAAACGATGGGCAATTACTCCCGAATTTCCAGACTTTACGCTCTTAGAGGCGAGGCTATCGGGGAATAGTGGGCAATTATCCCTCTCTGGTAATGCTTCAAAATACGATATTAAAATCCCTAAGCCAGATAGCGAGGCGATCGCTTATTACTTCCCAAACGCCGATAATAAATCGCCTCTAACAGTAGAATTAGTGGACAGGATTACGGGTCAATCTCAAATCGTGGTTGAAGAAGGTGGGAAAATCTATGCTTCTCCTAATCTTTCTGGGCAAACTGTAAAAATTAGAACGCAGGTGATTTACCATGAAGCGACACAAGAGCTACAGGAACCCATAGAAAAGTTAGATGCTCATCTTGTCTTCAAAGAAGGGGAATCCTTAGATCGAAGATGGCGATATTTGGAGTTAAAACAATGTGAATTCGAGCCATTGTTTGGCAATAGAATCAAGTTAGTTAATTGGCAGGGTAGTCGGGAGGAGTGGCTTTAATGTTACACTTCCGATTAAATTATCAGACTGGGGATTTCGTCTTGGTTTTCCCTGTGCCTATTAGAGAGTCTAGGAAACTATCTGCATATCTTTTAGACTTACGAAAGTCCATTGCAGGGCTTCACATTTACCCAGAGGAAATGGATGATTACCTTTTCCCTCGGTTTCGTTATCATTATTTAAAAATAGCCCATTTTTTTGAATTTGATCCTGACCAATTAACTCAAGAATCACGCCATCATTTTTTTATAGCAACGGAGCCAATCACCTATCGTGGGCAGCTAATCCCAGGTTTAAGTTTACTAGAACAATTATTAGGTTATAAATATCCCGAAGAGGGAACAGACCCCAAGGTACTTCCCCAGGAACCCATTACAACGGGAGATTTAGCACTTGATATTATCGCGGATGCTATCTTAATATTTAAAGTGGGAGGACTTGAGAATCATTACTCTTTAGACGATCTGGCAAAGCTGTGTAAACAAGCAAATGATAGACTAAAACAGGCGGAGGAGTTAGCAAAAGGGGAAACAACGGGTGGGGATGAAAACTTGGAAAACGAACCACTAGAGGATGATTTTGTTAAGGATAGGTCTAGGTTGTATAACTGGTTAATTAATTTAGGGGTAACTGTTCCTATGGAGTTTTAGGTACGGAGTTTTAAAATGGAAAGAATTGTTATATATCGTGAAACCAGACCATCTCCAAAGGGACGTATAAAAATTAAAATCACAATTGGTTACACAGGGAGGATGGGTGACAAAACAAAGACAACATAGTGGCTATCCTTCGATCTTGGATAAGTTAGGATTTGTGGGGCAAAGTATCGCAAACTGGAACCCCTGGGAACCCAAGAGTGAACCGCAAAAAATGGCTCTGTCTTCTCCTGCTGACATTATCGGGTTTGGAGGGAGTGCAGGTGGGGGGAAAACCGCAATTATTCAGATTATGGCGGTGACACAACACCGGAAATCAATTGTTTTCCGACGAGAGTATCCTCGATTGCTGGATATTATCGAAAAATCACGACTACTGTTGCGGGGTAGTGGCGCTACTTACAACAGTAACGAAAAGCTATGGAGGAAGATACCAGGAGGGAGAACTCTAAAGTTTGGCGCGGCACAGCATGAAAGTGATATTGAAAATTGGCGAGGGATTGAGCATGATCTCAAGGCAATAGACGAGGTGACAGAGTTCTCCCTTGAGCAATTCCTCTTTTTAACGGGTTGGTGCAGAAGTCCAGATCCCCATCAGAAATGTAGGGTAATTTTTACTTTTAACCCACCTAGCCAGGTAAGTGGGCGATGGATTATCGGGTATCTTGCTCCCTGGCTTGATCCAAAATACGAATCTCAAACAGGGAGACACCTTGCCGAACCGGGTGAGTTACGTTGGTTCGTGGGGGTGAATGGGAAAGACCAAGAAGTAGATGTTGATAGCTTTTATCTCACGATTGGCAAGGAAATCCACGAGGTTTCTTCTCTTGATCCTGTAAAGGTTGAAGGAAAACTCTATTATCCCAAACCCAAGAAGATCAGAATCGGAGATGAAGACTTAGAACCTCGTTCCCGCACATTTATTCGCGCGACACTAGACGATAATCCCTTCCTGAGAGATTCAGGGTATAGAGGGGTACTACAATCTCTCCCTGAACCTTTGCGATCGCAACTTCTCTATGGTGATATGGCTATCGAGCCAGAGTCAGACCCCTATCAAGTTATTCCTGGGGATTGGGTCACTTTGGCAATGCAGCGATGGGTTGACTATCCTCAAGTCTTAAAAATGTCCCATATTGGCGTGGATGTGGCACGGGGTGGGATAGATAAGACAGTATTGGCCTTACGATGGGATAACTGGCTAGATAAACTCAGGGAATTTGATGGAAGCCAGACCCCAGACAGCAATATTGTCGCACAGCAAATTGCCTCCTGCATAGCAAACACTGGAGTAAAGGTACAAATTGACGTAATTGGTGTGGGTGCTGCGGTTCACGATACCTGTCGGGGGATGAAAATGCACGTTATTCCCTTGAAAGGAAGTGAAGCCGCGAAGGATGGAAACGGCGAGTATTTAAAGGACAAAAGTGGGCTCTTAACCTTTGCCAATATGCGGACTTATTGGTATTGGAATCTGCGAGACTTATTAGATCCCAAGAATCAAATCCCGATCTCCTTACCTCCCGACGATCAATTAAAAGAAGAACTCTGTGCCTTCCGGTGGTGGGAAAGCGGGAAAACAATCATGATTACCAAAAAAGATGATATTAAAAGCATTATCGGGCGATCGCCTAACCTAGCCGATGCGGTATGCTATGCGTTCGCCAAAACTTACCGAGAAGGATTAGCCGATTGGATGAAAAAATAGGTTCATAACCCAATTGGATGAAAAAATAGGTTCATAACCCAATAAAACAGTCAATTTGAAACGTGGAGATTGCTACCCAAAGCCGAGAAGAAGTCTGTTGCACCGTTGTAGCGTTAACTTCCCCTTTTAGCTGTACCTTTGCAGTTGAAAGCTCTAGCGCTCTAACAACCTCCTCGTTAATGGAGAATATCCCGTGTCTGGCATAGATAGCCTCGGTTGCCTTTTCGATCTCCGCATTTAAACGG
>JBIPMC010000494.1:0-3452 GCA_044369345.1 Terrimicrobiaceae bacterium | reverse complement strand
AGGGTACACCCACATGTCCATCCACAGCATATCAAACTGATGAAACACTTTGCATGTATATAATATGGATGTGGGATGCAGTCTACGGGGCTTTGAAGCCTCAACCATGACTTTACAACATCACTCGAACTCAGCCATACCCCCAATTTCCCAATAATCCACCCCCACCTTCAGAGGCATATCAGTGTAAGGGCACACCCACATGTCCATCCACAGCATATCAAGGTACTAAAACACTTTGCATATATATCATATTGATGTGGGATGCAGTCTACGGGGCTTTGAAGCCTCAACCATGACTTTGCAACATCACTCGGACTCAGCCATACCCCCAATTTCCCAAAAATCCACCCCCACCTTCAGAGGCATATCAGCATAAGGGTACACCCACATGTCCATCCACAGCATATCAAGGTGCTAAACAATTTGCATGTATATAATCTGGATGTGGGATGCAGTCTACGGGGCTTTGAAGCCTCAACCATGACGTATCACTCAGACTCAACCATACCCCCAATTTCCCAATAATCCACCCCACCTTCAGAGGCATATATCAGTGTAAGGGTACACCCACATGTCCATCCACAGCATATCAAGGTGCTAAACAATTTGCATGTATATAATATGGATGTGGGATGCAGTCTACGGGGCTTTGAAGCCTCAACCATGACTTTACAACATCACTCGAACTCAGCCATACCCCCAATTTCCCAATAATCCACCCCACCTTCAGAGGCATATATCAGTGTAAGGGTACACCCACATGTCCATCCACAGCATATCAAGGTGCTAAAACATTTTGCATATATATAATATGGATGTGGGATGCAGTCTACAGGGCTTTGAAGCCTCAACCATGACTTTGCAACATCACTCAAACTCAGCCATACCCCAATTTCCCAATAATCTACCCCCACCTTCAGAGGCATATCAGTGTAAGGGTACACCCACATCTACAGGTGTTGGTACATCTTTATGATGTATCTTTGATGTTCCTCCATGTATGTACATCTGTAGGAGAGCTTGAAGATCTCCCTTCCACATCATATGATGCGGTGGACCCATATCCAGCATTCAATGATGTGGTGGATCTCTATTCAACATTCAATAATGTTTTAGATCTCTGATGTCAGTCTGTGACTTTTCAGAGGTTCCACTTGGTGCTAAAAATCCGTTTGGCACCTTTAAATGTACTTTAGATTTAGATAAGTACTGTACACACTTAATGTTTGGCCTTGGGTCAGGCATGCCTAAAGTGTAACAATTGTTACACAAGTTACAGTGATCCTCTGGGCTCATGTCAAATCTGCCCCCACCATCAGTCGATCCTCCACCGACCTGTACCACCCCTTAAGGATGCACCATGCTTCCTTCATGGCACCGTTGCTGAGGTGGCTTTAGATGGTGGAGGCAGCGTTCACAGCATGTTGCTTGCAATCCGCAGCGGTGAGTAGTGATTTAATCTTGTGCCCCATCTGGCGAGAATAATACGTAGCCAGGTGCCCCTTTCTCTGCATTGTCACTTGCTTGTCCACAGCCGCCCAAGTCTTATCCGATACCCATCGGTTGGCAGGGTGCTCCCTCACGGGGGGGGATTACGTCAAGTAGAATCCTACAGGATACATCTCACCACTTTGGTTTGGTCAGGATGATCCACTTCATTTTTAAGCATTAAAATAAGCTCATAATTTTCTTCTCCTGACCTGAACTACATGCCACTCATTTACACTTGTTTTTCACTTCAGGGGAAAAGTTATCCACCCGCTTAGGTCACAGCATAACAAAATCTGCACTACCACACCATTATGTGGAAGTATTGTAACTTCATCAATAATGGTCCAATTGACATGATTCAAGGTACACAATGCATTGCCAAGGCATCAATGAACATGTCATCAATTTGACTTTTCAACACCAACTTTTACTGCAGTGTAGTGTGAAACTAGCTAGGGGAGCAGTACATGTGCAACATGGGTGCTATTGACTGCCAGGCTGACTTATATAACATTCTCGGCACACAGAAGGGGCAGCCTTGACCCTCCTCCTAGCCCCCCTTACAAGCCTAAAAGCCTAAGAAGCCCACCCTACAAGATGCAAGATTTCTAGAGCTAGAGATTGTCATTGTCATTGCAAGTGGAGTTCATAGTCATAGTAGAAGTTAGAAGTAGCTTCAGGTTTTCAATATTAGAGTGACATTTAACATAATCTAGTATGTAATGTAACTAGCTGCATCATATTTTTACCTGGCCATGCACACAACCAAAAATGTGGCCCCAAGTTGGAGGTCAAGTAGGCCTATCCCCCTGATTTCGCCTCCACCCTTTGGCAGCAACAGGACAATCATCCAGCTCATCTGCTCCGGGATTTCCCTCGATCCCAAATGACCTGGATCAACTCGACAAAGATTTTCCATTTGTGGCCAGCCCCTGGGTCTGCTTCTCTGCCAGGAATCTCACTGGCTGCCTTCTCCTCATGCTGGATCTCATCAAGTCACACCTTGATGTGCTTGGCCCTCATTCCGGTAGCCCCTCCGGCTCGCCCATTCTTTAATACTCTAACCACCTTTCGCAACTCTGAGTCTGTGGGCACGTCATTGGAAATCTCGAAGTGTGGGAAATCAAATGGGAGAGCTTCCCTCATGGGGGGGGCTCTTGGGTTTAATTCCACGTGCTCAGCCATCTGTCTGACCATGGTCTCAGGGCACGTGGGTAGAGGTTGGTCCTCCGCCGATCTGGTAGGAGAGACTCCCGTGTGCGGTAAATTACCGCCGCTGCTGGCGCCGCCGCCGCGCACAACCGAAACCAATAGTTGTGCCGCCACCGCACACACAATGAAAAATGTGGCCCCCAAGTAGGAGAGACTCCCGCGTGCGGTAAATTACCGCCGCCGCCGCCGCGCGCAACCGAAACCAATACCGTATTACACGCAGCACAAGCAATCAAAAACAACAAAAGTGAGAAAGAGGTCTACTCTAAAAGCTTGGCCGGCGTGAATAGTTTTGATATAGTATTCCTACGTTTCCCGGGACCGGTTTGCGATCCCTCGCGTGTTGTGTTGTGTTTTTGTGTTTTTGGTGCCTTACTTTTGTTAGTAAAATTACATGAAGGTGTTATCACACAGGTCGGCAATGCATAACTTTTGAACTACTTGTCGAACAACGACGAACTGAATATCGTCAGAAAGCTCTTGCAAATAGGAAGACAGACGTGGTATTTCAATAAGTGCTAGCTGTAGGAATTAAAGAGAATTGAAAAATTCGGAAAGAGGATACGTACTGTTTTCTTGCAATTAGCTTCGGCCGCGTGCTGCTTCGGCTGCGTGTAATACGGTAGTTGTGCCGCCGCCGCGCACTCAACCAAAAATGTGGCCCCAAGTAGGAGAGACTCCCGCGTGCGGTAAATTACCGCCGCCGCCGCCGCCGCCGCCGCGCGCAACCGAAACCAATAGTTGTG
>JBIPMC010000254.1:0-3457 GCA_044369345.1 Terrimicrobiaceae bacterium | reverse complement strand
CCAAGGCGAGGCGGATAACCTGGATGAGGGTCTTCGCGCCGTCGGCCAGAAGCTCATGCAGGTATCCCGTCCCACCCGGCACCGAATCGTAAATCAAAACAAAGTGCCGACTGGCCCCACCCTCTGGTGGTGGCAGCTCCTGGTTGATGAGTCGCAGGTGATCGACCTTGCCGCCATAGCGCTTCTTCAGGCCGACTCTCAACGCAGCCATGAAAGACTTCACCGAAACCTCGTCTGTTCCTGATCTCGTGAATGGAACCAATATCCGGAGCGCCTCGGAGGCGAACTCGCGGTAGAGATAAAGGCAGTCGATGAGAGTGGAGGAATCGCTGGAGTCCCGGTGAGAGCAGTCAAAGGCATGCAGTTGGGTTTTTGCGCGCTCGCGGGCGTTTCGGGGTGCCCGTTGGACATGGCCACAGTGGCGGCAAATCTTAAAGCCTGGACGGGGGCTCGGCTTTCCAGCTACGGCGTAAGTTTGTCCAGGTTTGGTTGGTTCCCCGAAGTTGATATCTCGAAAAACAACCCGCTCGATGAACTCGAATCCGAATGGAGTTTCGCTGGATGCGAGTCGATAGGCTTCGCGCACATCGTCCTTGCTGAAATCCGTGAGCATCTGCCGGACATGAAATTTTGGTTCGCGATCCTCCGCGCTGTCATCGATTTGGGCATCAAGCTCGTTGCTGTTTGCGATTGCTTGCTTGAGACGCACCAAATTGCGTTTTTGCGCAATGTTGCTCCACATGGGGTCGCCGCAAGATGGACAGCATCCGTGCGCATCGGGATGAAGGGAAAGATTCACGCTGTGGTGGCAAGATGGGCAAAGCCTCCACTCCTCGACCTTGGAGAGCTCCATATTGATCTGCTCTATCTCCACCCTGCGCCTGTTGGCATAAAAAGTGTTTTCCGGCGCGAACTCGGACAATGCCGATTGCGCAGGCCGCTCGAATTTCTCGGCGGGAAGCGAAATATAGGGACCCTCGCCAGCGGGGTCGTCATCCGTGCGCTTCCGCCAAAGCAATGACTTCAACTCAACGCCTGCTTCGGGAAAGGCATAGTTTGGAATTAACCCAGCATCGGTAAGAGCCCCGAGCAGGTCCCTGTCGTTGATTTCCTTTACCAATTCCAACGCTTTCCCCCGTTCCCTCTGGGCTACCCCGATCTCTTCTTTCACTACCTCGTCCTGAGGCTGCTTCCTCAGCTCGGCGATACGCTTTTTGAGTCGTTCGCCACGCTCGCGGTGAGACTTCCGCTCTCCTGCGAGTTCCTCCAGCATTTTCAGCAAGCGATGTCGAAGGGCCTCCTCCTTGGTGCTGCCGTGCATGAATTCAGTGAGGCGACATTCAACGCGAGCGTCGAGGTTCTCGGCCAGCAGGGACTTGAACCCCGATAAAATGTTGGCCTCGTTGGCTTGTATGTATTCCAAGAAGGTGTAGGGAAAGCGCGTTTGCACATGAGTATCGCAGGCATCGAGAGCCTCGTTGACCCTGTCTGGAAGGGCCTTCACGGCGATTCCAGAACCGACCCACTGATCCAGACAGAACGCCAGAAGCTGTCGGCGCAACACTTCCGGGGCCTTGAGAAAAATTCCCGGCGGCGATACCTCGCCTGAGAGCATTTCCACGGTATCCTCAAAAAAATACAAGTCGTGCGGGCTTGCTCCGTCCGCCAGCGTCGATGTGAAGGCGTTGCCATCGCGCCGTCCGGCACGGCCGATGCGCTGCAGGTAGCTGGCCTGGTTCGGAGGCACCGAGCAGAGCATTACTGAGGAGAGGTCCCCGATATCCACGCCCATTTCCAGTGTTGGAGTGGCCGAGAGAAGGTTTTCATACCAGGGCTTGGGCTCTTTGCTCTTGAAGCGTTGTTCGAGGTTTTCACGCTGATCGCGCTCCAGCAGACCTGTGTGCTCAGCCGAAAAAATCCGACGCAGGTCACCTCGGCTGAAGTGTTCCGCGAACCAATGCCTCTTGTCATTCCGTTCCGAATAAACCTCGGTGGGAGACTGCAAACAGGGCATTCCTGTCAACTCCTCCGCGAGCGGCATCGGCACCGGCAGGGACCGCTTGCCCTGTGGCGTCTCAAGCCGCACCACATTTTTGTGTAGAACGAGCTTCTTGGCATCGAGACCCACTACATCCCCATTCGATTCCGTGGAGACCTTCTTGATCACTCCCTGTGCGACCAGTGCATCGATGGCGGCCCGATAAATTTCGGCATCGGCATTTTGCGGCAGGAGAGCGCCCGCGCCGAGTGTGGCCTCCAGCCATGTTTCGTAAAAAGTGCGGACATGTCCGCCAACAAGACGGTCGAAGCCTTTGGTGGGATTTGGAGCAAGGCTCAGAAAGCGCGGGTGAGCCGTGCGCGAGCCGAGTCCCGGTAGCCACTCGTCTCGTCCACGGGCGCGAACGAAGCCAAAAATGTTTCCATCCTCCATCAGCTTGCCCGTCTCGGGATGCGTCACCGCGCCGCGCATCTTGAGGTGAACGAGAAACCCCCAGAGCCATTGGAAAACGCGTTTCTCGTCCAAGTGGCGAAGTCCAATCTTTTCCCGCAGGACTGGGAGAACCGCTTCGGCGGCCGCTCTCACCGCGCCTGGCTCCGGAGCCAGAACCGCTTTCCCGATGGTTTCCAGGTTTCGGCCACGGCGGCTCAGGTAGGTGAACTCCGCAAACGCCTGCCAAGCGAGACGCTTCCTCACCCTTTCCGGAAGACGGCTGGTCGTGGGCAGTTGACCTTCCTTCTGGAGACGCTCCGCCCAATCCCCTTGCCAGAGCATGTTTGAGGCAATGAATTCCGATACGAATTTTTCCACGGGCATTTCTAGCGGCGAGGCGGGCTGGCTCCACAGGTCGCGGGAAGCCTGGAGAAAATCGGTCCAAGGCACCTCGTCCCCGGCTAAGTGGTCGATCACGCGCGAGAGCCCGATCCGGACAGTGTTCAGATAGGTGCGCGCCGTGAAAAAACCGGCCCGGTGTGCGGCATCCTGCACCGCATCGGAAAAGGCGATCAGCTTTTTATCGTCGTTGTAGGGACTGCTCCAAGAATGCTCGATGATGATCGAGCCAAGTGTCGTGTTTCTGGCGCCGAGCAGGATCAGCGTGTTGTGGCTTCCGCAAGCTGGGCAGGTCGGATCATGCCTCGCGAAGACGGTTCCATCGGACAGGGTTTTGGTTTTCGTCGCGGTGACGCGGAAAACATCGACCGCTTCTTCGTGGCTGCAGGACGGGCAGATTGCTCCATCAAGCCGCAGCGTAGCGCAGGCGGTGCAGAGTTTTTGCCGGACTCCGTCGGCTTGGGGACGAGAAAGGCCCGCTGGCGAGTAGAGGCGGGCCGTTTCGGGTTGGTCGCCGAACCAGGTGTTGTAGATCGTCTCCAGATCGCGGGAGAGCTGCATCTGCTGGGCTGGAAGCCTGCTCAGCCAGCCTGAGCTGTGGCATTCCGTGCATTGCACGAGCGGGAG